>NZ_JAGXJG010000140.1:0-602 GCF_019091725.1 Cellulomonas sp. GbtcB1
ACCTGCTGGACGCCGCGGCCGCCCGGGGCACCGGCGACGTCGGCGGTCAGGGGAGCGGCGCCGTGGCGGCGCTCGTGGCGCTCGCGCAGGCGCCCTGGCCGTTCCCGGCGTACCTGCCGTACCTGCGCGCCGCGCACGACCTGCGGGGTGGCGCGCTGCTCTGGCACGGCGACGCGGTCGGCGCGCACCGCGAGCTCGCGGCCACCGTCGCCGAGGACCCCGACGCGGTCGACCCCACCTCGCTGAGCGCGCGCGCCGGGCTGGCGCTGGCGCTCGCGGTGCTGGGCCGGCTGGACGCCGCCGAGCGCGCGGCGCGCGAGGCCGTCGACGTCGCGGTCGGCTCCGGGTGGACCGGGTACGCGCACGTGCGCCCGGCGTACGCCGCGCTGGCCTGGGTCGCGCTGCTCCGGGCCCGCTGGGGTGACGCCGACCGGGCCGTCGCCTACGGGCTCGCCGCCACCGACGCCGGCGACGATCCGTGGTCGGTGGCCGCCCTGCACGCGGTGCAGGCGCTCGCGGCCCTCGGCCGGGGCCGGGTGCGCGCGGCCGCGCACGCGCTCGCGGCCGAGCGGCCCGCCGGACCAACGCCCGCGCTGGTCGCC
>NZ_JAGXJG010000141.1:0-598 GCF_019091725.1 Cellulomonas sp. GbtcB1
GGCGCCCCCGCGGGCCGCGCCTGGGCGTACCGGCCCACCAAGTGGCTGCCCGAGCCGCAGCTGCTCCGCCGGCTCGGCGCCTCCGTGGCCGAGCCGCTGACCGGCGCGCGGGTGACCGCGATGAACGACCAGCACACGTTCCTCGTCGTCGACCCCGCCGCGGGCGTCCGGGTCGGGGACGCGGTCCGGCTCGGGCTGGCCCACCCGTGCACGACGTTCGACAAGTGGCGCGGGATCGTGACGGTCGACGACGACCTGGCCGCCGAGCCGCGGGTGACCGGGCTGGTCGAGACGGCGTTCGGGTGAGCCTCGCCGACCCCGGTGCCCGGCCGCACGACCTGCTGCTCCGCGGCGGGCTGGTCGTCGACGGCAGCGGAGCCGATCCCGTGACCGCCGACGTGCTGGTGCGGGGCGGCCGGGTCGCCGCGGTCGGGCGGGTGGCGGCCGCGGACGCCGCGGGGGCCCGGGTCGTCGCCGCCGACGGGCTCGCGGTCGCCCCGGGCTTCGTCGACATGCACGCGCACCCCGACCTGGCGGTCCTGGTCGACGGCGACCACCTCGCGAAGACCACCCAGGGCGTCACGACCGAGGTGCTGGG
>NZ_JAGXJG010000142.1:0-598 GCF_019091725.1 Cellulomonas sp. GbtcB1
TTCCTCGACGGGAGCGAGCTGATCCGGGTTAATTACACAGGTTTAACCTAATAAAATTGATTAGCAACATAATTAATTTCATTTATTTTGAAATTAATTTAAGAAAATTATAGTTTAAAGATTTTTTTTTATTCTAAGCTAAACTATATGTATTTTCTTGTATTTAATTAAATATAGAATTATAACCATCTAGATTCTTTCTGAAGCTTAATTTAAATTTTTCATTAAATATTCCTATTTAAGTTGAAATTTAGTTATTTCTAACTAATCAACTTAAATCTGAATATCTTTTGAATTTCAAATTTCAAAATTAAGTTGAGGAATTTTAGGCATTGGTTATTAAGATTCTTTAGATATTTTTTAAGTTGATATTTTATAAATATGGGAACTTAAAATGGAATATCTTCTAAATTAAGTGGTTACTACTTAATTGGTAATATTTAATTAAGTCATTGTTTGAGGAATATTTTTAAGTTGGGTATTTAGATTTTCTAAACAACTTAAATAAGATATTTTTTTTCAAATTTTGTGGAAAAGATACTTAGTCAAATAAGATATTTTCTAGATAGTTATTTCTAGACTATTTATTATTTCTAAT
>NZ_JAGXJG010000143.1:0-543 GCF_019091725.1 Cellulomonas sp. GbtcB1
GGGAGGGCGGACGCCGGACCCGCGGCGGCCCCGGCGCGCGGGGTCGGCAGCACGGCGGCGGCGGTGGGCGTGCTCATCGGGCGCCGGCCTCACCCGCGCCTGCGGCGAGGGCCGCCCGGGCGCGGTCGAGCGCCGCGCCGAGGCGCGCGTCGAGGTGGCCGTCGGGGAACTCCCCGACGGCGTCGCCGGGGGCGAGCGCCGGGTCGGCGACGAGCTCGACGCCGGTGAGGTCGGGCAGGCCGGCGAGCACGTCGCCGCCGGCCGGGGCCTCGCCCGCCAGCGCGGCGCGGACCACCGCGAGGTCCCGCGGGTGCAGCCGGACGGTGTGCACCTCGCGCGCCGGGTCGAGCGCGCGGACCCGGGCGAGCGCCGCCGCGGCGGACGTCGGCGCGTCCGACAGCTCGGCGCCGAGCACGGCGGCGGCCAGGTCGAGCGCGGCCGCGTGCAGCGCGTGCTCGGCGGACGCGAGCACCGGCGCGCTGCGGTCGGCCGCGGCCCGGGCGCTCCGGGCCAGCACGGCGAGGGCGTCGGCGTGCTCGGCGG
>NZ_JAGXJG010000144.1:0-533 GCF_019091725.1 Cellulomonas sp. GbtcB1
TGGTCGCACAGCGCGAGGCCGTGGTGGACGCCCTCGATGCCGAGGTCGTCCGCCGCCGCGGGGTCGGCGATGTGCGCGGGGCGGCCCTGGAACCGGACCTCCCCCGCGTCGAACGGGAAGGTGCCGGCGACGCACTTGTTGAGCGTCGGCTTGCCGGCGCCCTTGACGCCGGCGTGCGCGGTGACCTCGCCGGGCAGCGCCACCAGGTCGACGCCGCGCAGGGCGTGCACGGCGCCGAAGTTCTTGTGGCCGCCGCGCACCTCGAGGGTCGGCGGCGGGGACAGGTCGGGATCGGCCGGGGTCTCGGCCAGGACGTCGGTCATCGTCCACCTCGCGTCGTCGCAGGGCTGCCCGGGGGCTGTGGGTGCCCGGACGGCCGACCCCGCACCGGGGCCGGCCGTCCGGGCGGTGATCAGGAGATGCCCGCGGAGGCGCACGCGTCGGCGAGCGCCTCGGTGCACACGTTCTCCTTGGTGGTGTAGCCGTCGGCGATGACGTCCTTGACGTTGTCGAAGTAGATCGCCTCGGGCTTC
>NZ_JAGXJG010000145.1:0-531 GCF_019091725.1 Cellulomonas sp. GbtcB1
AAATCACCCTTTGCCACGCCCAATTTGCCTAGCCTGCGCACCATGAAGGGGGGCTAGAGGGCCTGCCCAGCGCCCCCCCCATGGTGACCTTGCCTACCCATCCCAGCTCACCCCCCTAAAGAGCAATATGAGGTTTTAAGGCTCTGCCAGGAACATAGATGATTTTTTCTCCGGAGCCATATGTGCACCCACTCTTACTGCACCAAGGCACAACAAGGGCACTGTGCACCCACTCTTAGCGCACCAAGTGACAACAAGGCCGTGTGATAACCGCACAACAAGTGTTCCGTAATGGGGCGTGATAACCTTTTTGTGATGCGTGTTCATTCAAGCGTGGTGCGCCAAGGCAGTGAATGGGAGTGTGGTGAACTTAGGCATGAAAGCCCACATACTTTGGTGCACCAATGCCAAACTGGGTACATGGACACCTATATCAACAGCACAGAAAAAAATTATTTTTCGGTCTAAGTCTTTTGTTGTTCCCGACCAACACTTTTGAGGCTCATATCAAGTCCCAAAGGGAAAGAGGAC
>NZ_JAGXJG010000146.1:0-525 GCF_019091725.1 Cellulomonas sp. GbtcB1
ACATGTGGCAGAGCACCGCGACCTCCTCCCGGCGCAGGCCGTCCGTGCGGCGGCGCGGCCCGCGCGGCAGGCCCACGTCCTCGGGCTGCAGGGACTCCCGCCGCCGGCGGAGGAACTCCGCGAGCCCCGCCCGGTCGATCTCCATGCGCCGCCCTCCCGCGATCCGGCCGGCGCGTCCGCCCGGCCCTGCCGTCGTTCCTACCCTGCGCGGCGCCACGGAGCCACGGCCCGGCGATCCGTGGATGAGCGCGTCCTGGATCGGCCCCGCGACCGCGGCGACGGTGGGGGCACCACCACCGCCGCACCCCGAGGAGCCACCGTGTCCCGTCTCGACCTCACCGTCCCCGACCAGTCCGGCCGCCGCGCCGTCGTCACCGGCGGCAGCGACGGCAACGGGCTCGGCATCGCCACCCGCCTGGCCGCCGCCGGTGCCGAGGTCGTGCTGCCGGTCCGCAACCCCCGCCAGGGCGAGGCCGCTCTCGCCGCCATCCGCGCGGCCGCTCCGGGCGGCCACGTGTCCCTGCG
>NZ_JAGXJG010000147.1:0-524 GCF_019091725.1 Cellulomonas sp. GbtcB1
GGACCTCGCCCATCGTGTCGTGCTCGATGCGGTGCTCGACGTCGTCGTCGACATCCGCGTCGGGCCGCCGACCTTCGGCACCTGGGACGCGGTGCTGCTGGACGACGTGGACCGGCGGGCGATCTACCTCGGCGAGGGCCTGGGTCACGCGTTCCTGTCCCTGGAGGACGGCTCGACCGTGATGTACCTGTGCTCGACGGGCTACTCGCCGGTGCGCGAGCACGGCATCCACCCGCTCGACCCTGAGGTGGGCATCGACTGGCCGACGCAGGCACGCGACGGGTCGCCGATCACCCCGCAGCTCTCCGAGAAGGACCTGGCCGCCCCGTCGCTCGCCGAGGCCCGCGCGTCCGGCCTGCTGCCCGACCACGACGCCGTGCAGCGGTACGTCGCCGGCCTGGCCTGAGGTCCGGCCCCGGGCGCGCCGACCGGCCTCGCCCGGGGCGGTCCGCGGGGGTCAGCCCCGCGCGAGCGCGCGCTCGTACGCGGCGACGTGCGCCCGGGCCGCCTCGCGCCAGGTGAAC
>NZ_JAGXJG010000148.1:0-506 GCF_019091725.1 Cellulomonas sp. GbtcB1
CGTCTGGACCTCCCAGAAAAACCGGAGGTGCTTGCTTCCGGAACCGCTCGTACAAAGGTTCCAATCTATTGGCCGCCACCACTATCTCGGCCTGGGCAGCAGGGGCAGGTGCCACTGGAACTATGGGCACAGGAACTGCAGGAGCACCCTGCTGTCTCAACCTCTGAATCTCGAGGTCTTGTTCTTCGATCCGGGCTTGCATCTCCGCAAACCGTAACTCCCAGTCCGGGGCTCCCTGATCGGCTGGGGGAGCCTGGGCAGCCTGTGGCGGGTTCTCCTCACCCCGACCACGAGCCCTGCCTCGGGGACCTCTACCTCGGCCCCTGGCAGGTGGGGGAAACTGAGCTCCCTGACCTTGGTTCGACCCTACGGAGTTGCCCTGACTCCTGGTAGTCCGCCTGGCGTCCATCTGATTAGAACCGCCTGCGAAACCAAGAGTTGGCATATCAGGTCGTATTCAAGGAGAGCTTACTAATGCCGCTTAATTTGGAAATTAAAAACGAAAC
>NZ_JAGXJG010000149.1:0-502 GCF_019091725.1 Cellulomonas sp. GbtcB1
GGCGTCGACTTCAAGCACAACCCGGAGTTCACGTCGCTCGAGGTGTACGAGACCTACGGCGACTACGACACCATGCGGCTGCTCACCCAGCAGATGATCCAGGACGCCGCGACCGCCGTGCACGGCGCCCCGGTCGCGCGCCGCGCGGACGCCGACGGGCGGGTGACCGAGTACGACCTGTCCGGGACCTGGCCCGTGAAGACCGTGTGCCAGGCCGTCTCGGAGAAGCTGGGCGAGGAGATCACGGCGGACACCCCGGTCGAGGTCCTGCTCCGGCACGCGGACGCCATCGGGCTGGAGCTCGAGCCGTCGGTCACCTGGGGCGTCGCGCTCGAGGAGATCTACGGCGAGCTGTGCGAGAAGACCACCACCACGCCGGTGTTCTACACCGACTTCCCCAAGGTGAACTCCCCGCTGACCCGCCAGCTCCGCGTCGACCCGCGGCTGGCGGGGAAGTGAGGCCTGGTGGTCTTCGGCGCCGAGCAGGGGACCGCCTTCCTGT
>NZ_JAGXJG010000015.1:0-72488 GCF_019091725.1 Cellulomonas sp. GbtcB1
CGACGCGTCGGCGCCGGCCTCGCCGGGGACGGTGCGCTCGGCGTCCGCGCCGCGCTCCGCGTCCGCCGCGCGGTCGGCGTCCGCGGGCGCCTCCGCGCCCGGCGCGGGCTGGCCGGCCGACCCGGCCCCGGCGCGCTCGTCCTCGGGACGTGCCTCCTCGGCGTCCGCCTCCGCGGACTCCTCGGCCCCGGCGAACGCGTACGTCGCCTCGTAGGTCGCCTCGCTGCGCTCGGTTGTGCCGTCGACCGACAGGCCGAGCAGCGCGGCGTTCGCGGCCCGCAGGCGCTCCGCGGACTCCTCGACCGCGCCGACGTGCGTGTGGCCCAGCGTCACCGCGAGCAGCACGCCGTCGGCGTAGGAGCCGAGGATCGTCGCGTCGGCCGCGACCAGCATCGGCGGGGCGTCGATGATGACGACGTCGGCGGTGGCCCGGAGCTGCTCCACGAGGGCGCGGACGTCGGACGAGGCCAGGAAGTCGGCCGGGTCCAGCTCCGTCTGCAGCGCGGGGTGCACCGACAGGTGCGGGATCGCCGTCGGCAGCGCGGCGGTGCGGGCGCGGCCGCCGGCCCGGCCGGTGCGCACGGGCGCGTCGGCGTCGGCGGGCAGCAGCGCGTTGAGCCGCGGCTGGCGCAGGTCGCCGGAGAGCACGACGACGCTCCGGCCGGACAGCGCCCAGGACGCCGCCAGGTTCGCGGCCAGGAACGACCGCGGGGTCTCGACGTCCGCGGCGGTCACGACGATCACGGCGCTGCCGGAGTCGTTCTCGACCGCGGCCTGGAGCGCGGTGCGGAGCTCGCGGATCGACCGGGTGTAGGCCGTCGCCTCCCGGCGAGCGACCGGCAGGGTGCCCTCGGCCTCGGCCGACTTCAGGGCGACGCCCGTGCCCGAGAGCCGCGCCAGCACCGGGGCGCCGGCCGAGCGGCGCGCCTGGCCGGAGGTGCGGACCTTGGTGTCCAGGCCGCGGCGGACCACCGCGAGGCCGATGCCGACGAGCAGGCCGGCCAGGGCCGCGATCGCGTAGACCAGGCTGCCCGGGATGCTCACCAGCGTGCTGCCGACGGCGTTCTGCAGGATGCTCGCGGGCGAGGCCAGCAGCTGGGCCTGGGTGAGCTGGCCGGACAGCGTCTGGTACTGGTCCATCGTGGTCGAGTACTGCGCCTCGAGCAGGCCGTCCACCGGGTCGACCTGGGCGTTCGGGTTCGTCGCCGCCGTCGCCGCGGCCGCCGCGCGCCGGGCCTCCGTGATGGCCTTCTGCTGCTGGTCGATGCTGGTGGCGAGGGTGCTCAGCCGCTCCTGCATCGACGCGAGGTCGTCGTCGAACTGCGCCTGCAGCGCCGCGACGTACGCCGTCGCGATCGCGTTGGCCCGGTCCACCGTCGCGTCCGCGTCCGGGCCGGTCTCGGTGATGATGACGTTGCTGGGGTTGTCCGTGGCGTACTCCGCCGACGACGACGCGGCGAGGCCGTCCGCCAGGTCGGCGTCGCCGAGGTCCTCCGCCGCGGCGGCCGTCACGGCGTCGCTCGTCACCAGGCTCGGGTCGCTCTCCAGCCGCACGCCGGCGGCGGCGAGCGTCTCGGCGTCGACGATCTGCACCGTCGCCGTGCTGGCGTACTGCGGCTCCTGGCGGGACACGTAGAGGTACGCGCCGCCGAGCGCGGCGAGCACGGACACCAGCACCAGCCACTTGCCGAACCAGATGGTCCGGAACATGTCCTGCAGGGTCATCGGGATCGCCTCTCGGTCAGCACGGGTTCTGCGGGGTCGGGCCGCTCGGGTCCGGCGGACCTCCCGGCCGCGCGCTCCTCGCGCACGACGCGGTGCAGCCGCTCGACGAACCGCTCCGCGGCGAAGTCGTCGGCGTGCGCGGTCAGCACCGAGGGGTCCCAGGTGCGGGCCAGCGCGCGACCGGCGGCCTCGGCCACCAGGTCGGGGTCGGGGGCGTCGAAGAACTCCCCGGTGACGCCGTCGCGGACGGTGTCGAGGTACCCGCCGTCGCGCAGCACGACGGACGGGCGGCCGAAGGCGGCAGCCTCCAGCGGGGACAGGCCGTAGTCCTCGTACGAGGCGGCGACCAGGGCAGCGCTGTTCCGGTAGAGCCAGCGCAGGCGCGCGTCGTCGACCCGGCCGGCGAGCACGACGCGCGGCAGGTCGCGCACGCGGTGCTCGAGCGCGGCGCGCTCCGGGCCGTCGCCCACCACGACCAGCCGCGCACCCGGGGTGCGCCGCACGGCCTCGATCACGACGTCCACGTTCTTGTACGGCAGCAGCCGCGCCACGCACAGCAGGAAGCCGGGCTCGACGCCCTCCACCGGGGTCTCGGCGCCGCCCGGCAGCATGGCGGGCGGCGGCGGCACGATCTCCGCCTCGATGCCGTAGACCTCGCGGATCGCGCGGGCGGTGACCGTCGAGTTCGCCAGGTAGCGGTCCGCGGTGCCGGCGGCGCGCCGGTCCCACGCGCGCAGGGCCGGCGCGAGCAGCCCGAGGGCCGCCGCCGCGAGCCGGCGCTGGGCACCGCCGGGGGCGTTGCCGGAGCCGCCCTGCCGCGACGGGCCGAGGTACCGGTCCGACTGGTACAGCCAGCGCGCCGGGGCGTGGCAGTAGACGATCTTGCGGCCCGTGGTCGGGAACCCGTGCGCCCAGCCCGTCGACGAGGCCAGCAGCACGTCCGCCTCGATCGGCGTCGCGCCCACGGCCGGGGCGAGCAGCGGCAGCGCCAGCCGGTGGTGCCGGCGCAGCACGCCGAACCGGTCGAGCGGGCTGGTCCGCACGTCCAGCGGCGCGAACTCCGGGAAGGTCGCGGCCGGGTCGTACAGCGTCGTGTAGAGGGGGGCGCCGGGGAACGCGTCCGCCATCACCAGGGCGACGCGCTCCGCACCGCCGCGCTGCGTGGCGTAGTCGTGCGCCAGCGCGACCCCGTCACCGACCGCCATGACCGCTCACGACGACGTGCACGGTGCGCCACAGAATCATCAGGTCGAAGGCGATCGACCAGTTCTCCACGTACCGGAGGTCCAGCTTGACCGCCTCCTCCCACGCGAGGTCGGCGCGGCCGCTGATCTGCCACAGGCCCGTGAGGCCGGGCTTCACCAGCAGACGGCGGCGCGCCGACTCCCGGTACTGGGCCACCTCGTAGGGCAGCGGCGGGCGCGGGCCGACGAGCGCCATCTCGCCCTTGACCACGTTGATCAGCTGCGGCAGCTCGTCGAGCGAGTGCTTGCGCAGGAAGTGGCCGATGCGGGTGATCCGGGGGTCGCGGTCCATCTTGAACAGCGGGCCGTCGGCCTCGTTCGCGGCGCGCAGCGCGGCCAGCCGCTCCTCGGCGTCGACCACCATGCTCCGGAACTTCAGCATGGAGAACTCGCGGCCCTCCTTGCCGACCCGGGTCTGCTTGAACAGCACCGGACCGGGGCTGGTGAGCTTCACCGCGAGGGCCGTGGCGGCCAGCACCGGCGACAGCACCAGCAGCGCGCCGAGCGCGAACGCCGTGTCGAACGCGCGCTTCGCGAGGATCCGGGACCGGCGCGACTCGGCGGCGTTCACGTGGATCAGCGACAGCCCGGCGGTCGGCTCCAGCGTCACGCGGGGGCCGAAGACCTCGACGATGCCCGGGGCGACGACCAGCTCGGTGTCGGTGCGCTGCAGCGCCCAGGACAGCCGGCGGAGCGCCTGGCCCGACAGCTCGGAGCCGGTGACGATCACGACGTCGAACTCGCCGTCGACCGCGACCTGCACGACGTCCGACACCGTGCCGAGCACCGGGACGCCCAGCGCGGGCAGCGGGCCGTCGAAGGAGGGCACGCACACGCCGGCGATGTTGTAGCCGTACTGCGGCAGCCCGCACAGGTCGTCGACCACGTGCGTGATCGAGGAGGCGTCGCCCACCACCAGGGTGCGGCGCATCGACTCGCCCTGGGCGCGGCGCTTGTGCAGCGACCGGCGCGCCAGGTGGCGGGCGCCGAGCAGCAGCACCGCGACGAGCGGCAGCGCCAGGAACACGATCGTGCGGGGCACGTCCACGTCCGCGCCGACCGCGAACACCGCGAGGGCGGCCGCGGTGAGCACGCCGCCGCGGATCACGGCCTCGAACTCCTGGTGGCCGTCGCCGATCACCTGGCGGTCGTAGCCGCGCTCCACCGCGACGAACGCGATGTAGAGCAGGCCGATCATCAGGCCCCAGGACAGCTGCAGCAGCGTGACACCGTGCATGAGGAACAGCAGCAGCGTCGGCACGCAGGTGGCCAGCACGACGTCCCGGGCCAGGGTCTCGACCTGGTAGGCGGCGTGCGAGCCGCGCCAGCCCGAGGGCGCGGCGTGGCCGAGCGGCTCGTGGAACGGGCGGTCGGACGCCCAGGACAGCCGGGGGCCGCGGGTGTCGCGGCGGCGCTCGGCGGCGGCGTGCTCGGCCGGGGTGCGCTCGGCGGCGACCCCGTCCGCGGCGGGCTGCTCCGTGGGGCGCTCGGCGGCGCCCTCGGGGGCCGTCGTGCCGCTCGGTGCCGCCGTGCCCGGTGCCGCGACGTCGCGCTGCGTGGAGCGCGAGACGTCGTGATCGTCGAGCAGACTCATGTCGGATCCCCCCGGGCGGCTTTGGTGTGAGTTGAGGCTATATCAGCGTGTTTGTCCTAGTCCGCCCGATGTGTCCGTTTTCACCCCTTTCACACCCATATGGGCGAGCGCAGCCCCTCTGACGTGCACGAACACCCCCGAACGGCCCCCTCCGGGGGTACCCGGAGGGGGTGGTCCTGACCAGCGCGAACCCCGCTGACCAGCGCCGACGCGAGGGCCTGCGGCGGGCCGACGGCGGCGCGGTTCACCCGCCCGCGCGGACCCGCGGGCGCCCCGCCCGACCCGGGCCTCCGCGCCCGCGCGCCCCGCGCGCCCGCGGGCCAGCGCCCCGGCGCCCCGTGCCCCCGCGCCCCACCACCCCGTGCCCAGCGCCCCAGCACCCCATTGCCACAGCGCCCGAGCGCCCTCGAGTGCCTATCGGACACGTCGACTGCCTATCCACTGGGTAGGCACTCGACGTGTCCGGTAGGCACTCGCCCCTCCGGGACCCCGCGCGCGACGGACCGGGGCCCGCGTCGAGCGGGTACTCGACACGTCGAGCGAGTAGTCGCCGACTGCTCGCTCGACGCGTCGGCTACTCGCTCGACGGGCGCCGCGGCGGTGCGGGGCGGGCGCCACCGCGGCGCGGACGCGCGCGAGGCCGCCACCCCCGGCGGGGTGACGGCCTCGGTGGCGCGCGGCGGCGCGGCTACGCGGTGCGGGTGTGGAACCGGAGCTGCGCGCGCTCCAGGCCCTCGGTGACGAGCATCTCCACGGCGTCCGCGGCGTCGTCCAGCAGCAGCGGCAGCTCCTTGAGCTCCGGCTTGGCGAAGTCGCGCAGCACGAAGTCGGCCGCGTCCATCCGCCCCGGCGGGCGCCCGACGCCGACGCGCACCCGCAGGTAGTCCTTGGTGCCGAGCGCCTTGGTGGTGTCGCGCAGGCCGTTGTGGCCGCCCTCGCCGCCGCCGATCTTCAGCTTGATCTCCCCGAACGGGATGTCGAGCTCGTCGTGCACCATGATCACGCGCTCGGGCGGCACGTCGTAGTACCGCGCCAGGGCGGCGACGGGGCCGCCGGACGTGTTCATGTAGGTGGTCGGCTTCGCGAGCACCGCGCGGGGGCCCGGGGCTCCGCCGGGCAGCGTGCCGATGCGCACCTCCGCGGTGGCCGCCTGCGGGCGCCGGGACAGCACGCCGCCCTTCGACCCGAACGAGGCCTGCCCACGGCGCGCGAGCTCGTCGAGCACCATCTGCCCGACGTTGTGCCGGTTCCCGGCGTACTGCGGCCCGGGGTTCCCGAGCCCGACCACCAGCCAGACGTCGCTCATCGCGGCGCCACTCCCTCCGTCGTCCACCTGCAGGAACGCCGGACGCCCGGCACCGTCACGGTACCGGGCGTCCCGACGCGGTCGGCGCGCCGCACGCGCGCCGGGTGGGTCACTCCGCGGCAGCCTCGGCGGCGGCCTCGGCCTCGGCCTCGTCGGCGGCGCGGTCCTCGGCGGAGACGGTCGGGACCGTGACGGTCACGACGATGGTCTCGGCGTCGGTCACCAGGGCGGAGCCCTTCGGCAGGGTCAGCTCGCCGGCGGTCAGCGCGGTGCCGGCCTCGAGGCCCTCGATGGAGACCTCGACGTGCTCGGGCAGGTGCGTGGCCTCGGCCTCGAGCGCGAGCGCCTGGGTCTCGACGATGTGGATGGTGCCGGGAGCCGACTCGCCCACGACGGTCACGGGGACCTCGACCGAGACCTTCTCGCCGCGGCGGACGATCAGCAGGTCGACGTGCTCGATGATGTTCTTGACCGGGTCGCGCTGGACGTCCTTGGCGAGGGCCAGGACCGGCTTGCCGTCGAGCTGGATCTCGAACAGCGCGTTCGCGGCGCCCTTGACCGCGAGCATGGTCTCGTGGCCCGGGAGGGCGACGTGGACCGGCTCGGTGCCGTGCCCGTACAGGACGGCCGGGATCTGGTGCGCGCGGCGCAGACGGCGCGCGGCGCCCTTGCCGAACTCGGTGCGGGCGGTGGCGGCGAGCTTGATCTCGGACACGGTGACTCCTGGAGTGCTGAGAAGGGCGATGGCGAGCGGTGGTGGCCTCGACGCGGGGCGCTGGACGGGCACGCGGAGGCGTTCCACCCTGTCGATCACGGACCGGATGGACCCGGGTCTCTCCGGTGACCGTCCGACATCCCTCGCCGAGGCAACTGGTCGATCTTACCCGGGCGCGCGGCCCGCACGAAACCGGCCCGGCGACCACGCAGCGCGCCCCGACGGCCCCGGGACGCGCCGAGGCCCGCTCCCCCGGCGTGGGGCGAGCGGGCCTCGGGCGGGCGCGCGGCGAGGGGCGCCGCGCGCGGGGCTCAGGACTGGCCGTCGAACAGGCTGGTCACCGAGCCGTCGTCGAACACCTCGCGGATCGCGCGGGCGATGAGCGGCGCGATCGACAGGACGGTGAGCCCCTCGAACCGGCGCTCCTCCGGGATCGGCAGCGTGTCCGTGATGATGACCTCGCGGGCCCCGGACTGCTGCAGGCGGTCGATCGCCGGGTCGGACAGCACGCCGTGCGTCGCCGCGACGATGACGTCCTTGGCGCCGGCCTCGTGCAGCACGCGCACCGCGCCGGCGATCGTGCCGGCCGTGTCGATGAGGTCGTCGACCAGCACGCAGGTGCGGCCCTCGACGTCGCCGACGACGCGGTTGGCGACCGTCTTGTTGGGCTGCCGGATGTCGCGCGACTTGTGCACGAACGCCAGCGGCCCGCCGCCGAGCTTCTGCGCCCACAGCTCCGCGACGCGGATGCGGCCGGCGTCCGGGGACACGACGGTGACGTTCTGCACGTCGACGCGGGTCCGCACGTACTCGGTGAGGATCGGCATGGCCCACAGGTGGTCGACAGGCCCGTCGAAGAAGCCCTGGATCTGCGCGGCGTGCAGGTCGACGCTCATGAGGCGGTCGGCGCCGGCCGTCTTGAACAGGTCCGCCATGAGGCGGGCCGAGATCGGCTCGCGGCCGCGGTGCTTCTTGTCCTGCCGCGCGTAGCCGTAGAACGGCGCGATCACGGTGATGGTCTTGGCCGAGGCGCGCTTGAGCGCGTCGACCATGAGGAACTGCTCCATCAGCCACTGGTTGATGGGCGCCGCGTGGCTCTGCAGCACGAACACGTCCGCGCCGCGCACCGACTCGGCGAACCGGACGTAGATCTCGCCGTTCGCGAAGTCGTAGGCCGTGGTGGGCAGGAGGTCGATGTCGAGGCTCTTGGCCACGGCGGCGGCGAGCTCGGGGTGGGCGCGGCCCGAGACCAGGACGAGCCGCTTCTCACCGTCCTGCGAGACGATCCCGGTCATCGTGCGGTGTCCTCCGTGCTGGGCTGGGCGTCGGGCAGCGGGGCCGGGTGGTCCGGCAGGGTGGGGGGTGGCGTGCGGTGCACGCCGGTGCCGGCGGTCGCCTGGCCGGCGCGCTCGCGCTCGGCACGGGCCTGCGGCGACAGCTCGGCGTCCTCGCCGCGGGCGCGGGCGGCGGCCTCGGCGGCCGGGGTGCCCGGGCGGGACCGCGCGACCCAGCCCTCGATGTTGCGCTGGGCGCCGGCGCTGACCGCGAGGGCCCCGGCGGGCACGTCGTGCCGGATCACGCTGCCGGCGCCGGTGTACGCGCCGTCGCCGACCTCGACCGGGGCGACGAACATGTTGTCCGAGCCGGTCCGGGCGTAGGAGCCGATCGTCGTGCGGTGCTTGCGCACGCCGTCGTAGTTGACGAAGACCGACGCGGCGCCGATGTTCGTCTCGACGCCGATCGTGGCGTCGCCGACGTACGACAGGTGCGGCACCTTCGACCCGGCGCCGATCTCGGCGTTCTTGGTCTCGACGAACGTGCCGATCTTGCCGCGCTCCCCGAGCACCGTGCCGGGGCGCAGGTAGGCGAACGGGCCGACGGTGGCGTCCTCGCCGACCACGGCCAGCGAGCCGTGCGTGCGGACCACCGTGGCGCGGGCGTGCACCTCGACGTCCTGCAGCGTGGTGTCCGGGCCGATCGTGGCGCCGGTGGCGACCGACGTCGCGCCGAGCAGCTGGGTCCCGGGGAGCAGCGTCACGTCCTGCGCGAGCTCGACGTCGACGTCCACCCAGGTCGTGGCCGGGTCGACGACCGTCACGCCGGCGCGCATCCAGCCGTCGAGGACCCGGCGGTTGAGCTCGGCGCGCAGCACCGCGAGCTGCGCGCGGTCGTTGACGCCCTCGACCAGCACGGGGTCGTCGGTGCGCAGCGCGCGCACCCGGCCGCCGTCGCCGCGGGCGATCGCGAGCACGTCGGTCAGGTAGACCTCGCCCTGCGCGTTGTCGCGGCCGAGCCGGCCGAACGCGCCGCGCAGCACGGCGGCGTCGAAGACGTAGACCGAGGAGTTGATCTCGGACACCGCGCGCTGGGCGTCGGTGGCGTCCTTCTCCTCGACGATGCCGAGCACGTCGCCCGCGTCGGGGGCGTCCGGGCCGGCGCGCAGGATGCGGCCGTAGCCCGTCGGGTCCGTGACCTCGGTGGTGAGCACGGTCACCGCGTTGCCGTCCGCGGCGTGCGCGGCGAGCAGCTCGCCGAGCGTCTCGCCGTCGAGCAGCGGGATGTCGCCCGCGAGCACCACGACCGGGCCCTCGACGAGCACGCCGGAGGCGCTGCCGGGCTCGCCCGGGCCGTCGTCGGCCGACGCGGCCTCGGCCTGCGCGGCGGCGTCCAGCACGGACAGCGCGCACTGCACGGCGCGGCCGGTGCCGGGGACGTCGTCCTGGTCGGCCACGAGCACCTGCGGCATGACCTCGCGGGCGTGGGCCGCGACGGCCTCGCGCTCGTGCCGGACCACGACCGCGGTGCGCCGCGGCTCGAGGGCCTGGGCGGCCGCGAGCGCGTGCCCGAGCATGGAGCGGCCCGCGAGGGTGTGCAGGACCTTCGGGGTGGCGGATCGCATCCGCGTTCCCTCGCCTGCGGCGAGGACGATGACCGCGGCGGGGCGGGGGGTGGTCACCTGTGGGTGCTCCCTGTGAGAGGTCTGCCCGCGCACCCTAGGGGCGAGCCGGGCGGGGACGTCGTGCGCTGACGCACTCTACCGCCGCCGGGGAGCCCGCCGTCGCGGATCCGGTCCGGCGGCACCATCATGGGACCGGCGCGGGTGCCGGCCGGGCGCCCGCCGGTCCCCGCGAGGAGTGCTCCCATGACCGACGCGACCGCTCCCGGCGCCGCACGGCCCCGGGTCGTGCAGACGGTGCTGGACACCACCGATCCGCGAGGGCTCGCGGAGTTCTACCGGGCGCTGCTGGGCATGGAGTACCGCGCCGGGGACGAGCCGCCCGCGCCCGGGGAGCCGGACCCGCAGGGCGACGACTGGCTGGTGCTGCGCGGCGACGGGCTGTGGCCGCTGGCGTTCCAGAAGGTGCGCGAGATCACGCCCCCGACGTGGCCGGAGCCCGCGGTGCCGCAGCAGCTGCACCTGGACATGACGGTGCCCGACGGGGACACGCTCGACGCGCAGCGGGACCGGGCGGAGGCGCTGGGCGCCCGCGTCCTGCTCGACCGCCGCGACGACCCGGACGAGCCGCTCTACGTGTTCGCCGACCCGGCGGGCCACCCGTTCTGCATCTTCGTGGGGTGACCCGCCGCGCGCCGGGAGGTGACCCGCCGCGCGGCGCCCGGCGCCGCCCGCGCCGGCGCGCCCCTGACGCGCCGCGCTCGACCCGGGCGTTTGACGGCGCGCGCCCGGCCGCCGTACAACTGACGCCACCAGGGTTGTTACTGAGCGGTTCAGGCAAGACCTGAGGCACCGGCGAGCGTCGGACGCCTCAGGTCTTTTTTGTTGCCCTGGCGCGCCGTCCGACGCAGGTCGGCGCGACGAGAAGGGAAGTCCCCCATGCCTCGACGTCGAGCACGAGTCGCCACCGCCACCGGCCTGCACGCCCGCCCGGCGTCGCTGGTGACGCGCAAGGCCGCCGAGGGCGGCCACCCCGTCCTGATCGGCCGCGAGGGCGAGCCCGGCGTGGACGCCTCGAGCATCCTGTCGGTCATGGGCCTGCGCCTGCAGCACGGCGACCAGGTCGAGCTGAGCTCCACCGCCGACGACGCCGAGGCGCTGCTGGACGAGCTGGCCGCCCTGCTGGGGAGCGACCTGGACCTGGCGGAGCAGGCGTGACCACCGTCGACGCGGCCCCCGCGGGTGCGCCCGCCGCCGACACCGTGCTCGCCGGGATCGGCGTGGGGCGCGGCGTCGCGCTGGCCCCCGTCGCCCGGGTCGCCGCCCCGCCCGCGGTCCCGGCCGACGAGCCCGCGCCCGCCGACCCGGCCGCCGCCGAGGCCCGGCTGCGTGCGGTGCTCGCCGAGGTCGGCGACGACCTGCGCGCCCGGTCCGCCGCGACCGGCAACGCCGACCTGAGGAACATGCTCGAGGCTGCCGCCACCATGGCCGGCGACCCCGCGCTCGCCGCCGAGGCCGCCCGCCTGGTGCACGCCGGCACCGGCCCGGCCACCGCGCTGGACCAGGCCGTCGAGGGCTTCGCGGCCGTGTTCACCGCCGCCGGCGGCGACCTCGCCGAGCGGGCCACGGACCTGCGCAGCGTCCGGCACCGCGCCGTCGCCCGGCTGCTCGGCGTGCCGGAGCCCGGCCTCGCGGCGCTGGACGCCCCGGCCGTGGTCGTCGCGGACGACCTGTCCCCCGCCGACACCGCCGCCCTCGACCTGTCGAAGGTCGCCGCGATCGTCACCGAGCTCGGCGGCCCCACCAGCCACACCGCGATCGTCGCCGGCCAGCTCGGGCTGCCCTGCGTGGTCCGGGTCGCCGGCGCCACCGCCCTGGCCGCAGGCACGCCGGTCCTGGTCGACGCCGCGGCCGGCACCGTCGAGGTGTCGCCGTCCGCCGAGGCCGCCGACCGCGTGGCCCGCCGCGCCGAGGACGAGGCCGTCGTGGCCGCCGTCACCGGCCCGGGCGCCACCGCCGACGGCTACGAGGTCCCGCTGCTGGCCAACGTCGGCACCCCGGACGACGCCCGCGCGGCCGCGCCGCGCACCGAGGGCGTGGGCCTGTTCCGCACCGAGGTGCTGTTCCTCGACGCGCGCACCGAGCCCGCCGTCGCCGACCAGACCGCCGCCTACGCCGAGGTCGTCGAGGCGTACGCGGGCCGCAAGGTGGTCATCCGCACGCTCGACGCCGGCGCCGACAAGCCGCTGGCGTTCGCCACCCAGGCCGACGAGGAGAACCCGGCGCTCGGCGTCCGCGGCTACCGGCTGGTCCGGTCGCTGCCGGGCATCGTCTGCCGACAGCTCGAGGCGCTGGGCGCGGCCGTCCGCGCGCTGCCCGCCGAGCGGCAGGCCGACGTCTGGGTCATGGCCCCGATGATCGCGACCCCCGCCGAGGCCCGGGCGTTCGCGTCGGCCGCGCGCGAGGTGGGGATCGTCAAGGTCGGCGTCATGGTCGAGGTCCCCGCGGCCGCGCTGCTCGCCGAGGCGATCCTGGCCGAGGTCGACTTCGTGTCCCTGGGCACCAACGACCTGGCGCAGTACACGATGGCCGCCGACCGGCTGCGCGGCGAGCTCGCGGACCTGCTGGACCCGTGGCAGCCGGCCGTGCTGTCGCTCGTCGCCGCGACCGCCTCGGCGGGCGTGCGCGTCGGCAAGCCCGTCGGCGTCTGCGGCGAGTCGGCCTCCGACCCGCTGATGGCGCTCGTGCTCGCCGGCCTCGGCATCACCAGCCTGTCGATGGCGGCGGGCCGGGTGCCCGCCGCGCGCTACGCCCTGCGCTCGCTGACGCTGGACGCGTGCCGCGCGCTGGCCGCGGCCGCGCTGGCGGCGCCGGACGCGGCGTCGGCCCGGGCCGCGGTGCGCGCCGGGCTGGACGCCGACGTGGCGCGGGTCCTCCTCGGCGAGGGCTGACCGACCCCGCCGGGCGGGCTCCTACGCAGGCCCGCCCGGCGGCCCCGCTTCCTCCTCGTGGGTGGAACCGAGTGGAGCGTTCTGCCCGACACGCACCGGCGTGTCGGGCAGAACGCTCCACCCATCTCCACCCCGTGCTACGCGAGGGCCAGGTGCACCGCGGCGAAGCCGGCCGCGCCCACGACCGCCGCGGCCGGGAGCCAGCGCAGCAGCGCGCCGGTCTGGCCACCGACCCGGCCGAGCAGCACCACCAGCAGGACCGCCACCACGGCGAACACCGCCGCGTCGTCGCCGTACCGCAGCACGACCGCGTACGTCACGACCGCCTCGGCCAGCCAGCACCCCGCGAGCAGCGCCGGGCCCAGCCCGCGCCACGGCCCCGTCGCCGTCCGCCAGAGCCGCCCGGCCCAGCCGAACACCGGCCCGCCGACGACGCCCGCGACCACCCACACGGCGACCGACGCCGCACCGACGGCGAACCCCCGCAGGTCGGCCACCAGGTAGTACCCGACGACCTCGCCGGCGCAGGCGAGCAGGCCAGCGAGCGCCGCGACCCACCCGCGCCGGGCGAGCGCGCCTACCAGGAACGAGGCGACCAGCCAGGGGCTGACGGCGTTCGCCAGCCCGGCGAACCACGTCCCGCCCAGCAGCGTCTGGCCGAACGAGGTCAGCGCCCCGACCGCGAGTCCCGCGCCGACGGCGGCGGCGAGGACGGCGAGGGCGGGACGGCCGGGAGCGGGGGCAGGCGCGGGCATCCCGGGGTCGACGGGCGGGACCGGGACGGCGCGCGGGGCGGGGACGGCGGTGCTCACGGGTCCCATCCGACCGCGCGGCGCCCCGGGTCGTCGTCCCCCCGGGGCCGGACCGCGCCCGCGCGCCCGTCCCCCTGGGGTCGGGCGCGCGCCTCAGGCGGTCAGCGCCCGCCCGAGGCGATCAGCCAGAGCACCGTGTCGTGCACGTGCCGCGCCTTGTCGTCGCCGCGGAACGTCGCCTCGTGGACCGTCGAGCCGGCGGTGATGGCGAGCGTCGCCGAGGACGCGAACTTCCCGAACATCGACTTGTCCGACACGAACGACACCGAGGTGATCGACCGGATCGGCAGCGACGTCACGGCGTTCTTGCCGCCGACGAACGACTTGTCCTGCAGGATCACGCGCAGGTTGGTGACCCCGACGAACCCCGTGCCCGCGCCGGTGCAGTCGTAGACGGCGAAGACCTGCTCGCCCTGGATGAGACCGGCCTGGACCTTCTCCAGCTGGTCGGACTTGTCGTGCGGGACGGTGGCGGTGGACATGCGGGGCGTCTCCTCGGGCTCGCGGCGGTGCGGTCACCCACCCCATCGGCGGAGGGCGCAGCGGGTTGAGCGACCGGCCGGCTCACCCGGCGGCCGGCGCCAGCTCACCCGAGACCACCAGGTCCGCCCGGTCGCGCGTCGACTCGATCAGCACCGCGTTCCGCCCGTCGACCTCCGTGGCCCACGCCGTCGCCGCCTCGACCGTCCGGCCGTGCCGGGTGTGCCGGTCCACGAGCCGCCGCTCCCGCTCGCCGCCCGGCGTCGCGCAGAACCACGCGTCGTCCAGCGCGTCCCGGACCTGCGCCCACGGGCCCTCGTCGACCAGGAGGTAGTTCCCCTCGACGACGACGACCGCGTGGTGCGGCTCGACCGCGAGCTCGGCCGCGACCGGTTCGTCGACCTCCCGCCGGAAGCTCGGCACGTACACGGTGTGGTCGGTCTCGGCGTGCACCCGGCGCAGCAGGGCGAGGAACCCCCAGCCGTCGAAGGTGTCCAGCGCGCCCTTGCGGTCGTGCCGACCGAGCCGGTCGAGCGTGTCGTTGGCCAGGTGGAATCCGTCCATCGGCAGGTGCACCGCGTCCGGGCCCAGCGCCTCGACGAGCCGCAGCGCGAGCGTCGTCTTGCCGGCCCCGGGGCTGCCCGCGATGCCGACCACGACCCGCCGGCCGGTGCGGTCGGCGAGCTCGCGCACCCGTGCCGCGAGCGCCCCGAGGTCCGCGACCGGGGCGCCCGCGCCCTCAGGCGGCACGGTTGGCCTCGAGCAGGCTCGTCATGTGCCGGTGGGCGTGCGCCGCCAGCGCGGGGCCGTCGCTCCACAGGTTCCGCCAGATCGCCAGGTCGTTCGACAGCGTCGGCGAGACCACCGCGGAGGAGAACGACTCGAACGTGATCGGCCCGGTGTAGTCGACGGCCGCGAGCGCGTGGAAGAACCCGGTGAGGTCGAGGTGCCCGCTGCCCAGGTAGCCGCGGTGGTTCTCGCCGATGTGCACGTAGCCGAGCCGGTCGCCGACCAGCAGCACCGGCCGCACGAGGTCGGACTCCTCGATGTTCATGTGGTACGTGTCGAGGTGGATCAGCACGTTGTCCTGGCCGATGTCGTCGGCCAGCCGCAGCGCGTCCGCGGCCGTGTTGATCACGTTGGTCTCGTAGCGGTTGCAGATCTCCAGGCCGAGCGTCATCCCGCGCCCGGCGGCCTCGGCGGCGAGGTCGGTCAGCGTGGCGACGACGTTCGCGCGCCCGGCCGTCGACAGCGGCCGGCCGTACTTGCCGAGCGCGCTGTACAGCGCCCCGGTGAAGTGGGTGCCGCCGAGCTCGTGCGTGATCCGCAGCGAGTCCTGCAGCAGCGCCGCGCCCCGCTCCACGACCGCGGGGTCGTCGCTGGAGACGTCGGCGTCGAAGGCGAGGCCGCGGGAGCAGACGATGCCGAGGCCGGCGGCCTGCAGCTCGGCGCGCGCGGCGGCCACATCGAGGGCCGGGGAGTCGTGCAGCGACAGCTCGAGGAGGTCGTAGCCCGCCTCGCGGGTCTGCCGGATGATCTGGGTCATCTCCGCGGGCGAGGTGCCGCCGGCGAAGACGAGGGCGTGGACGCCGAGCAGGTTGGTCATGGCGGTTCCGTTCGTCCGTGGGTGGTGGGTGGTCGGGTGGTCGGTGGGGTCAGGCCGGCACGGGCGCCGGGGCGGCGAGCGACAGCGCCGCGGCCGCGAGCTGCGCGCGCAGGAACCGGACCGAGGTCTCCGCGACCTCGTCGGGGTCCGTCCACTGCGCCCGCCACAGCCCGATGTCGACGGCCGACGCGGGCCCGACGACGTCGCGCGCGAACGACTCGACGGTGATCGGCCCGGCGTACCCGGCGGCGAGCAGCGCCCGCAGCAGCCGGGGCCAGTCGAGCGTCCCGGTGCCGAGCGCGCCCCGGTGGTTCTCGGAGGCGTGCACGTAGCCGAGCCGGTGCCCGGCGACCGCGACCGGGGCGACGACGTCGGCCTCCTCGAGCGCGGCGTGGAAGGTGTCGAGGTGCACGACGACGTTGTCCGCGCCGACGTCCTCGACGAACGCGAGCGCCTGGGCGGCCGTGTTGAGCAGGTTCGACTCGTACCGGTTCACGTACTCGACGCCGAGGGTCACCCCGTGCCCGGCCGCCTCGCGGGCGACGTCGCGCAGGGTGGCGACGGCGCTCGCGCGGCCGGCGACGGTCGGCGGCTCCAGGTACCGGCGCATCGCCGAGTGCGTCACGCCGCCGACGTAGGTCGACCCGATCGCCGCGGCGAACGCGACGGCCTCGGCCAGCCGGTGCCGGCCCCGCGCGACCACGGCCGGGTCGGGCGAGGTGATGTCGTCGTCCGGACCGAGGGCGAGGGACACGGCGGGGGCGATCCCGTGCCGCTGGAGCGCGGCGGCGGTGTCCCGCCAGTCGAGCACCGACCGGTCGACGGCGGGGACCTCGATCAGGTCGTACCCCGCCCGGGCGGCCGCCCCGATCGTGCGGTCCGCCTGCTGCGGCGCCCAGCCGAAGCCCCAGAGCCCGGCGTGCACCCCGAGGGGCGGCAGCCCGCCCGCGCCCGCCGCGCTCACGCGGCCTTCGCCCCGGTGATGAGCGCGACGAGCTCGTCGCCCGAGGTCTGGTCCGCGCGCCGCTCCGCGACGGCGAGGCCGGCCCGCATCACCCACACGTGCTGGGCGAGCCGCAGGACCTGGTCGAAGTTGTGGCTGATGAGCAGCACCGCGACGCCGGAGTCCTGCAGCTTGCGGATCACCGCCTCGACGCGCGCGGTCTCCTGCACGCCGAGCGCCGCGGTCGGCTCGTCCATGATGACGATCGAGCTGCCCCAGCCGGCGGCGCGGGCGATGGCCACGGCCTGCCGCTGCCCGCCGGACAGCCGGCGCACCCGGGACGTGACCGGCGGGACGTTCACGGCGAGCCCGCCGAGCAGCGTCTCGGCCTTGGACCGCATGGCCGCGCGGTCGAGGAACCGGACGGGCCCGACGCCCTTGGTGATCTCCCGCCCGACGAAGAAGTTCTGCCAGACGGTCAGGTCCTCGACGAGCGCGAGGTTCTGCTGCACGGTCTCGATGCCGTGCGCCCGGGCGTCGAGCGGCGAGTCCAGCTGGACCCGCTCGCCGCCGAGGGTGATGGCGCCGCCGTCCGGCCGGTGGATGCCCGACAGGCAGCGCACCAGGGTGGACTTGCCGGCGCCGTTGTCGCCGATGAGCGCGGTGACCTCGCCCCGGCGCATCGTGATCGAGGCGCCCTTGAGGGCGTGCACGCCGCCGAACGACTTGGTGATGTTCTCCGCGGTCAGGACCAGGTCGACGCCCTGGTCGGTCGCGGGCACGGTGGTGGTCATCGCTTCTGGAACCTCGTGAGCAGGGCCGCGAGGACGACGACGAGTCCCACGGCGAGCGGCTGGTAGAACTGCGAGACGGCGAGCAGCGTGAGCCCGTTGCTCAGGGCGGTGAGCAGCAGCGCACCGAGGATCGGGCCGACGATCTTGGCCCGGCCCCCGGACAGGCTGACGCCGCCCAGGACGACCGCGGCGATCGAGTTGAGCAGGTAGTTCGTGTTGATCGCCGGCTCGGCCGCGCCGATCCGCGCGACCAGCAGCAGCGACGCCATGCCGGCCAGCGCGGCCGCCCAGACGTAGACGGCGATCCGGACCCGGGGCGCCTTGACGCCGTTGGCGACCGAGGCCTCCTCGCTGCCGCCGACGGCCTGCACGTGCAGCCCGTACCGGGTGCGGAACATGACCACCCAGGCCAGCACGCCGACGACCAGCGCCACGACGAACGGGTAGCCGACGAAGCCGATCTTCCCGGTGGTGAGCCGGAGCAGCTCCGGGCTGAACACGCTGATCGGCTTGCCGTCCGTGAGGATCAGCGCGGCGCCGGTGGCCACGCCCAGCGTGCCGAGCGTCGCGATGAAGTCGGTGACCTTGCCCTTCGCGATCAGCAGGCCGTTCGCGACGCCGATGACGGTCGCCGACAGCACGCCCACGACCGCGGCGGGCCAGAACGGCAGCCCGGCCTGGAACGCGAGGCCGAAGCCGACCGCGCCGATCGTCATCGTCGCCGAGATCGACAGGTCGATGCCGCCGGTCGTGATGACGAACGACTGGGCCACGGCGAGGATCACCAGGATCGCGCCGGCGACCAGCATCGCCTGGATGTTGCCGAGGGTGAGGAACGTCGGGCTGAGGATGCTGAACACGACGACCAGGACGACCAGGCCGATCGGGGCGGCGTTCTCCGCCCAGAAGCTCAGGTGCCGCGCCTCGGCGAGCGCGCTGACCGCGCGGCGCGTGGGCGGGGGTGCCGACGTCGTCGGCGTTGCGGTGGTGGTCACGAGGGCTCTCTCCGGTCGGCGCCGCGGGGCGGCGGCGCGGGACGGGTGGGCTGCGGGGTGGAGCGCGCGGGGCGGCGCGGCGCAGGGGGTCGGCGCCGCCCCGCGCGGATCAGGGCAGGAGGTCGGTCAGGGGGTTGTCGAACTCCTGGAACGGCTGCGGGAACGCGTCGAGCGCCTGCTGCGCGGTGCTCGCGTCCACGAGGGCCGTGGGCGACTCGATGTCGGCGGGCAGGTCGGTACCCGCGGTCGCGACCTCGCAGGCCTGCACGCCGAGCGAGCCGATCGCGTAGGGGTACTGCGCCACGGTGGCGCTCAGCCCGCCGTCGAGCACGGACTGCAGCGCGTCCTGGTTGCCGTCGACGCTCACGACGGTGATGTCGCCGGTGCGGCCGGCGTTCTCGACGGCCTTGACGATGCCGAGGCCCATGTCGTCGTTCGCGGCGAAGAAGGCCGTGATGTCGGGGTTCGCGGCGATGATGTCGGTCGCCTTGGTGAGGGCCACGTCGCGCTTCCAGTCGGCGGCCTCCTCCTGGACGACGTCGACCGAGTCGCCCACGGCGGCCTTGAACCCGTCGACACGCGCGGCGCTGGTCACGTCGCCCGAGACGCCGCCGATGATGGCGACCTTCGAGCCGGCGGCGACCTTGCTCACCACGAAGTCGCCGGCCTTGCCGCCCGCGGCCTCGTTGTCGGTGCCGATGTAGGTGGCGATGTCGAGGTTCGCGGCCGACGCGGCGTCGGCGTCGATCGGGTTGTCGATGTTGACGATCGGGGTGCCGGCGGCGCCGACAGGGGCGAGCGCCTGGACCAGGTTGGTGCCGCTGATCGGGTTGACCACGAAGCAGCCGAAGTCCTGGCCGGCGAGGGCGGAGAGCTTGTCGGCCTGGCCGGTGGTGTCGCCGATGTCGGCCGCGGCCTGCACGGTCACGTCGACGCCGTCGGTCTGCGCGGTCTCCTCGATGCCCTGCTGCATGGCCTGGAAGAACGGGTTGTCGAGGCCCTTGATGACGGCGGCGACCTTCTCGCCGCCACCGCCGGACGCGGTGGTCGAGCCGCCGCCGGAGCTCCCGCCGTCGGAGCAGGCGGCCAGCGCGAGGGCGACCGTCGCGGCGGCCGCGGCGGTGACGAGTGCGGTCCGGGACTTCGAGGGTGCGTGGGACATGGCGATCCTTGGCCTCCAGGGGCACCACTGTGTGCCCGCATCTCCGAAACTACGACCCCTTTTGACTGACGTCAACCCAAAAGTCCCGCCACTTCTCGGCAGAGTTCGCGGTAACGTGGCCCTCGACCCGACGCGCACCCCAGGAGGCGAGCCGATGCCGCAGGTGACCGGCCACACGGCCGACGTGCTGGAGCTGTTCCGCACGCTCGGCGCGCTGAGCCGCATGGAGGTCATCGACCAGACCGGGCTGTCCCGGTCGACGGTGAACCAGCGCCTCGGCTCGCTCGAGCGCGCCGGCCTGATCCGGGAGATCGGCGGCGCGGAGTCCAGCGGCGGGCGGCCGTCCAGCCGGTTCGAGTTCGCCGCCGACCGCGCCCGGGTGCTCGCCGCCGACATCGGCGCGATGGGGTTCACCCTGGCGGTCTGCGACCTCGCCGGCCGCCCCGTCGCCGACCTGTCCCGGGACGTCGAGGTGTGGGCCGGGCCCGAGAAGGTGCTGGCCATGGTGCAGGAGGGCTTCGACGAGCTCGCCTCGCCGGACGACGTCTGGGCGGTCGCGGTCGGCGTGCCCGGGCCGGTGGAGTTCGCGGCGCACCGCGTGGTGAACCCGCCGATCATGACCGGCTGGGACGGCTTCGACATCGCCGCCGCCTTCCAGCCGCGGTACCGGGGCCCGGTCGTCGTCGAGAACGACGTCAACGCGCGGGCCGTCGCGGAGGCGCGGCTCACCGGCGCGGACAACATCATCGGGCTCAAGGTCGGCACCGGCATCGGCGCCGGCCTGGTGTTCAACGGCAGCATCGTGCGCGGGGACAAGGGCGCGGCCGGCGACGTCGGGCACACCCGCGCCCTGCACACCGACCCCGAGCCCCGCCCCTGCCACTGCGGCAACCTCGACTGCCTGGAGACCTACGCCGCGGGCTGGGCGCTGGTCCGGCAGCTCGCGGACCTCGGGCGGGACGTGCGGCGCACGGGCGACGTGGTGGCGCTGGTCCAGCAGGGCGACATGGAGGCCGTGCGGCTGGTGCGGGCGGCGGGCCGGGCGATCGGCGAGTCGGTGGCCGGCCTGGTCAGCGTCCTGAACCCGCGGCGGATCGCGCTGTCGGGGCAGCTGGCGCAGTGCGGCGAGGTGCTGCTGTCCGGCATCCGGGAGCGGATGTACCAGCAGACCCTGCCGCTGGCGACGCGCGACCTCGTGGTCGGGCCGTCGGACCTGGGCGAGCTCGCGGGGGTGACGGGTCTGGCGCTGATCGCGATCGACACGCTGCTGGCCCCGGACTCCCTGGAGGCGGTGCTGTCGGCGACGGTGTGACGCGGCGCGATCCCCACCCGATTCTCGCGTCGCCACCCTCGGGATCAGGTGACAGCGTGCGAATCGGGTGGGGATCAGGGTGTGCCCGGCCTCACCCCGGGCCTCACCCAGCGCGGGCCGCCAGGCCCCCGGCGGACGGCCGCGTCGCGCGGACCGCCGCCGCGACCGGCAGCGTCAGCCCGATCAGCGCCACGACCGCCAGCAGCCCGCCCAGCACCACCGGGTCGAGCACCGGCACCGGCACCCCGAGCAGCCCCTGCCCGACGCCGAGCAGCGCGGGCAGCACCGCGGCCAGCCCCACCCCGACGGCGGTGCCGGTGATCAGCGCCGACTCGGCCGCGACCATCCGGATCAGCTGCGCCCGCGTCGCGCCCGTGCGGCGCAGCAGCGCGAGCTCCGCCCGCCGGGTCCCGACCAGCCCCACCAGCGTGGTGCCGGCCGCCACCGCGACGAACGCCAGCAGCGCCAGGAGCAGCGCGGTCGACAGCCCCTGCTCCCCCGCGGCCGCGTCGCGCACGGACGCGGCGTACCCCGCGGGGTCGGTGACGTCGAGCCCGGTCGCCGCGACGGCAGCGCGCACGTCCCCGGCCGCGGCCGGGTCGTCGGCGCGGACGAGCAGCACACCGCCCTCGGCCCCCGCGGCGACGGTGGTCCCGGCCCCGATCAGGTAGTCGCCGAGCCCGAGCCCCCGCTCGTAGACGGCGACCACGGTCAGCTCCACGGACTCGCCGCCGACCCGCACCTCGACCGGCCTGCCCAGCCCGGTGCTGCCGAGGGCCGCCTCGCTGCTCACCGCGATCGTCCCGTCCCGCCCGAGGTCGTCGAGCGAGCCGGACCGCACGTCGGGGTCGAGCAGCGTGGTCTCGGCCGGCACGGTGCGGAGCGTGGCCGGCTCCCAGGACAGCCCGTCGAGGAACGGCAGGTCCTCGTCCTCGGCGTCGGTCCGGACCTGGGCGGGCACGCCCGCGGTGACACCCGCGGCGGCGACGCCCGGCAGGGCCGCGACCTCGGCGGCCGCCGCCTCCGGCACCCCGGCGGACCCGGGGTCCTGCGCGACCACGTCCGCCACCACCCCGTCGCGCACCTGCTGCTCGGCCGCGTCCACGATCGCGGCGTTCGCCCCGGACTGCACGGTGCCGAGCGCGAGGAGCAGCGCGAGCGGCAGGACCGCCCCGGTCAGCCGCCGGGAGAACCCGCGGGCGTTGGTCAGCGCGAGCGTCGGCACGGCGCGCGACCCGCGGGTCAGCCGCAGCCCGCGCTCCGCGCCCCACCGGACGAGCAGCGGCCCGACCAGCGCGGCCGCGATCAGCAGCACGATCGCCGAGGTGGTGGCGGCCGCCGCGCCCGCGATCCCGGGCAGGGCGAACGGCACCAGCGCGGCGACCAGCCCCGCGGCGACGAGGACGGCGGCCGTGAGGGCACGCGCCCGCGGGATGCCCCGCGGCTCGACCGCGGCCTGCTGCACGGCGCTCGCCGGGCTCAGCCGCGCGCTCTCCCGGCCCGCCAGCCGCGCGCCGAGCAGCGCGGTCGGCACCAGGAGCGCGAGCGCCCCGAGCACCGGCCACGGCGACAGCGCGGGCGCGTAGCCGGCGGGCACCACCCCGCCCGCGACCAGCACGTCGGACAGCAGCGGCGCGAGCAGCAGCCCCGGCACGGCGCCGACGGGGGCGGCGACCGCGAACACGAGCAGCACCTCCACGGTGACCAGCTGCCGCACCTGGCCGGTCGTCGCGCCGACCGCCCGGAGCAGCGCGAACTCCCGCGCCCGCGGCCGGAGCGCCCCGGCGAACGTCGACGCCACGACGAGCAACGCGATCAGCACCGCCGTCCCCGCGAACGACGACGCGACGGCGAGCAGCATCGACGCGGCGGGGTCGTCGGACGCCCCGGCGGCGAGGCGGGTGCCGGCCTCCACCCAGACGCCCGTCGCGGTGAGCAGCGCCGCCGCGAGCGCCACGACCAGCGCGCTGCCGGCGAGGCTGCCGCGGTGCACGCGGACGGCGGACCGGGCCATGGCCCCGACGGCGCTCATCGGCCCAGCTCGATCATCCGGGCCGTGACCTGCTCGGTCGTCGGCGCGTCGAGGTGGCCGGCGATCAGGCCGTCGGCCAGGAACAGCACGCGGTCCGCCGCGGCGGCGACGTGCGCGTCGTGCGTCACCAGCACCAGCGTCTGCTGCAGGGTCTGCGCGGTCGAGCGCAGCACCTCCAGCACCTGGCCGCCGGTGTGCGAGTCGAGCGCGCCGGTCGGCTCGTCGGCGAACACCACCGCGGGCCGGGTGACCAGCGCCCGGGCGATCGCGACGCGCTGCGCCTGGCCGCCCGAGAGCTCGCCCGGCAGCCGGTCCTCCATGCCCTCCAGGCCGACGGCCGCCATGAGGTAGCGGCGCAGGTGCGCGTCGGGCTCCCGGCCCCCGAGCAGCAGCGGCAGCGCGATGTTCTCCGCCACGGTCAGGTGCTCGACCAGGTTGTACGCCTGGAACACGAAGCCGATCCGGTCCCGCCGCAGCCGGGTCACCGCGTCGGGCGACATCGCCGTGAGGTCGGACCCGCCGACCACGACCCGCCCGCTGGACGGCCGGTCCAGGCCGGCGGACACGTTGAGCAGCGTCGACTTCCCGGAGCCCGACGGCCCCATGACGGCCGTGAACGAGCCGGGGGCGAGCGCCAGGGAGACGCCCGCGAGCGCCGCGACCGTGCCGCGGCCGTTGGGGTAGGTGCGGTGGACCCGGTCCAGCAGCACGGCGGGCTGGGCGCCGGCCGGGGGCGCGGCCGGGCTCGCGGGGCTGGTCGGGGTGGGTGCGGTGTGGCTCATGGCCGGTCTCCTCGTCTGGGGTTCTGCGTCCCCTCGACGCTAGGAATCCGGCACCCCCGCCCTCCAGCCGCCTGCGACGGAACCCGCGGGCCTGCATCCTTCGACGCAACCGCTCCCCCGCCCGGCAGACCCCGGGCGCGCGTCACCCCTCGTCGGGGACCGTGACCACCCGGTTCTGGTACGCCCAGACGACGGCCTGCAGCCGGGACCGCACGCCGAGCTTCGGCATCATCCGCGCCAGGTGCGACTTCACCGTCGACACTTCGACCACCAGCTCGGCGGCGATCTCCTCGTTCGACATCCCCTGCGCGAGCAGCCGGAGGATGTCCTGCTCCCGGGCAGTCAGCACGTCCGCCCCGCGCTGCACCGTCACCGGCTGCAGGCGGCGCCGGTCCGCGAACTCGCGCAGCACCCGGTGGGTCAGCGCCTGGTCGAGCGTGCCCCGCCCCGCGGCGACGTGCCGGACCGCCCGCACGATCTCCTCGGGCTCGGCGTCCTTGAGCAGGAACCCCGACGCGCCCGCCTCCAGCGCGCCGAACACGTAGTCGTCGAGGTCGAACGTCGTCAGCACGAGGACCGGCACCGGCCGCTCGACCTCCGGCCCGCACAGCTCGCGGGCGACGCTGATGCCGTCCCGGCCGGGCATCCGGATGTCGAGCACCGCCACGTCGGGCTCGGTGCTGCGGGCCAGCGCCACCGCCTCGTCCCCGTCGGCCGCCACGCCCACGACCTCGAGGTCGGGCTCGGCGGCGAGCAGCGCGGACAGGCCGGCGCGCACCAGGGGCTGGTCGTCGGCGATGAGCACCCGGATCACGGGGCGCCTCCCTCGGTCAGGGGCTCGCGCGGCAGCACGAGCCGGACCTCCCAGCCCCCGTCGGGGGTCGGGCCGTGCCGCAGGTCGGCGCCCACCAGCTCGGCGCGCTCCCGCATCCCGCGCAGCCCGTACCCGGGGTGCGCGGGGTCGCCGGCGGGGACGTCGTCGGTGGGCACGCCGTTGCGCACGGTCAGCACGACGGCGTCGGCGCCCCGGTCGTCGACCGTCACCCGGCAGGCCGCCCCGGGGGCGTGCGTCCGGACGTTCGCGAGCGCCTCCTGCACGATCCGGTACCCGGCGAGCTGGGCCAGCGGCCCGACGCGGGCCCCGAGCGCGCCCCCGCCCGCCCCGGGCGCGCGCAGCACGTCCAGCGTCACGTCGCCGGGGGGGCCGGGCGCGGCCGCGACCAGGTCCGGCACCGCCGCGAGCGTGAGCGCCGACGTCTCCGCGCCGTCGTCCTCCCGCAGCAGCCCGACCAGCCGCCGGAGGTCGGCGAGCACCACCCGGCTCTGCTCGCGCACCTGGCGCACCCCGGCGCGCGCGGCGTCGGGGTCGGTCGTGATCTGCCGGTCGATCGCCGACGCCATCAGCGCGATCCCGGACAGGTGGTGCGCCGCGAGGTCGTGCAGCTCGCGGGCCATCGCGGTCCGCTGCTCCGCCAGCGCCGTCCGCACCCGGGCCTCCTGCTCGCCGGCCAGGGCGCGCAGCTCGCCCTCCTGCGCCGCCCGGACCGCACGCCGCGAGGACACGACCAGGGCGGGCACCAGCCCGAGCGCGACGACGGCGACCGCCTGCGCCGCGGCGGCGAGCACGAGGAGGGGGGTCCCGGGCGCCTCGACCGACCCGGACCCGGCGACGGCCGAGGCCGCGGCGAGCAGCACCACCGACACCACGAGCACCGCGCGCAGCCCCGCGAACGGCCAGGCGACCGCGGCCCGGTAGACGACCACCACCACCGCGAGCGTGAGCAGACCGGACGCGGCCACCTCCGGCCCGCCGCCGGCCGCCGCGACCCCCAGCGGGACCACCGCGACGACCAGCAGCGACCCGCGCGGCACGGTCCGGGCGACCGCGACCGCCGCCGCCTGCACGACCAGCGCCCCCACGACCAGCCACCACCCGGGCGCGCCCACCGGCGGCAGGTCCACCGGCTCGGCGGGCTCCATCGCGGCGACCGCCGGGAGCGCGAGCAGCCCGGCGACACCGAGGACGAGCACCACGGCGGCCGCCACGACGTCCCCGCGCCGGAGCGCCACCCGGGCGCGGGCGGCGGCGGGGGGAGGCGTCACGGGCACGTCCGGCATCGTCGCACGGCGGCTCCGCCCCCAGGATTCGAACCCGGACCTCAAGGCTCCAAAGGCCTGCGTGCTGCCGTTACACCAGGGCGGACCGCGGGCGGGCCGGGCGTGCCGGGTCCCCCGCGTCGGCCGCCAGTCTGCCAGCCCCGGACCCGCCCGCGGGACGCGTCACCCACCCTGCCCGGCGCCGCGCCTGCGAGGATGGCCCGATGACCGCCGAGCCCCGCCGCACGCCACGGACGACGCGCGCCCGCATGACCGCGACCCAGCGGCGTGCTCAGCTGCTCGACGTCAGCCGCCGGCTGTTCGCCGAGAAGGGCTTCGAGGGCACGTCGGTCGAGGAGATCGCGGCCCGCGCCGAGGTGTCGAAGCCCGTCGTCTACGAGCACTTCGGCGGCAAGGAGGGCATCTACGCCGTCGTCATCGACCGGGAGATCCAGGCGCTCACGAGCGCGCTCACCGGCGCGCTCGACGGCGGCGGCCACCCGAAGGTGCTCGTCGAGCGATCCGCGCTCGCGCTGCTCGGCTACATCGAGGAGTCCGAGGACGGGTTCCGGATCCTGGTGCGCGACTCCCCGGTCGCGCAGGCGACGGGGACGTTCTCCAGCCTGATCGGCGACGTGGCGACCCAGGTCGAGCACCTGCTGGCGAACGAGTTCAAGCGGCGGCACCTCGACCCGCGGACGGCCCCCATCTACGCGCAGATGCTGGTCGGCATGGTCGCGCTCACCGGGCAGTACTGGCTGGACGCCCGGAGCCCGAAGAAGGCCGACGTGGCCGCGGCGCTCGTGAACCTCGCCTGGAACGGGCTCTCGGGCCTGGAGCGGCGCCCCCAGCTGACCACCGCCCCGGAGCCGAGGAAGCGCGCCGCGAAGCCCCGCCCGAAGCCGGGCGACGCCCACCCCGGCGACGCGGCCGCGGAACCCGGCCCGACGGCACCCGTCGAGTAACCTCGCCCGCATGTCGGCAGCCGTTCCCCAAGGTCAGCCCGGCGCGCCCCGGGACGAGGTGGACCGGATCGTCGCGGCGTGGGCGCGCGAGCGCCCGGACCTCGACGTCGCGCCGCTGTCGGTGCTGTCCCGCGTGACCCGGCTGGCCCGGCACCTCGACCTGGCCCGGCGGCAGGCGTTCGCCCGGCACGGGCTCGAGCCGTGGGAGTTCGACGTGCTGTCCGCGCTGCGCCGCGCCGGGGCGCCGTACCGGATGTCGCCCGGCGCCCTGCTCACGCAGACGCTCGTCACCAGCGGGACCATGACCAACCGGGTCGACCGGCTGGCGTCGCGCGCGCTGGTCGAGAGGCTGCCCTCCCCCGACGACCGCCGTGGCGTGCTGGTCAGCCTCACGGACGAGGGCCGGACCCGCGTGGACGCCGCGATGTCGACGCTGCTGGAGATCGAGCGCGACCTGCTGTCGACCCTCCCGGCACCGGAGCGCGACCACCTGGCGGACCTGCTCCGCACCCTGGTCGCCCCCTTCGACACCCCCTGACCCATCTGCCGCCTACGCGACGCCCACGCCGAGATGGCAACTCTCGGCTGGGTCGGGGATCGCGCGCACAGCCGAGAGTTGCCATCTCGGCGGCACCGCGAGCAACCGCGAGCACTGCGAGCGGGCGGACGCGACGACGCGCGCGGCACACCCCCCTGCGGGTGCCGCGCGCGTCGTCGTCCGTGCGGGGTCAGGCCGCCTTCGTCAGGGCCTCCGAGAGCTTGACCCGGCGGCCGGTGCGGAGGACCGAGCGGGAGTAGATGCGGGCGCCGATGCCGGTGACGAGCACCGCGGTCCCCGCGAGGATCACGAGGGACACCAGCGGCTCCCACCAGGACGCCTCGCCGAGGAACAGCCGCACCGGCATCCCGACCGGGGCGCTGAACGGCACGTAGGACATGATCGTGAGCACCAGGTCGTTGTCGTTGAAGAAGATGACGCCGAAGTACGGGATCATCACGAGCATCATCACCGGGGTGAGCACGGGGCCGGTGTCCTCGACGCGGGAGACGAGCGAGGCGGCGGACGCGAACAGCGCGGCCAGCAGCACGAACCCGACGAGGAAGAACAGCACGAACCAGGCGACCGGCGCCCCCACCATCCCGAGCAGGTCGTCCTGGCCGGTGACGACGAGGCCGACGACGGCCACGGCGGCGATCGCGGCGATCTGACCGACGGCGAGCACCGTGTTGCCGAGGATCTTGCCGCCGAGCAGCGCCCGCGGCGGGACGGTCGAGAGCAGGAGCTCGACGATCCGGGACTGCTTCTCCTGGACGGTGTTCTGCGCGATCGTGCTGCCGAACGTCATGGCGGCCATGAAGAACGCGATGCCGAAGATGAAGGACACGATGTAGCGAAGGCCGTCGGAGGTGCCGGACTCGTCCAGCAGCTCGACCGGCGGGGTCACGGCCAGCGCGCTGATCACGCCGTCCGGCGCGGAGTCGAGGCCGACCACGACGACGCCCAGCAGGTTGTCCGCGTCGTCGTCGGGCAGGACCGCGGCGGAGACCTCCTCGGACTCCACCAGGGCGCGGGCGGCCTCGGGGTCCGCGGCGTCGACCGCCTCGAGCCCGTCCACGCCCTCGATGACCGCGGCGGTCTCCGGCACGACGGCGACCTTGGTGTCCCCGCCGCCGAGCCGGTCGCCCAGCACCGACGTGAGGATGATGCCGCCCAGGACGAGCACGAGCAGCACCGCGGTCGAGATGAGGAAGGACTTGCTGCGGACCTGCGTGGTGATCTCGCGCTCGGCGACCATGAGCGTCGCCTGCACCGTGTTCGGCGTGGCGGGCCGGTTGGCCGGCGCCGGGCCGGACGACGGGTCGTTCGGCAGCATCGGGGTGCGGCGGCTCATCGCACGGTCTCCTTGGTCTTCGTGGTGGCGGGCTCGTCGTCGTGGCGCTCCTCGTCGCGGACGATGTCGCGGAAGATCTCCGCGAGGCGCGGGCGCACCGGGCTGAACTGCTGGACGGGCGCGGCGTCGAGCGCGGCGCGCAGGACCCGCTGGGCGGAGGCCTCGTCGGACTCGAACAGCGCGTAGCCGCCGTCGAACTCGACGACCCGGACGCCCGGCTCGGTGCGCAGCCAGCCCATGTCGCCGCCGGAGGTGATCTCGTACCGCGGGGCGGCGTGCTGGGCGCGCAGCGCCTCCTTCTCGCCCGCCGCGCGGATCTTCCCGCCGGCGATGACGACCACGTCGTCGCACAGCCGCTCGACCACGTCGAGCTGGTGCGAGGAGAAGAGCACCGGCACGCCGCGGGCGGCGTACTCCTGCAGCACGCCGAGCACCAGGTCGACCGCCATCGGGTCGAGGCCGGAGAACGGCTCGTCGAGGACCAGCACCTCCGGCTCGTGCACCAGGGCGGCGGCGATCTGCGCGCGCTGCTGGTTGCCGAGCGACAGGTCGTCGACCGGGTCGGTCAGCCGCTCGCCGAGGCCGAGCTTCTCGAGCAGCTCGCGGGCCTTCTCCGTCGCGGTGCGGCGCTCGTAGCCATGCAGCCGCGCCAGGTAGGTGATCTGCTCCAGCACGTGCATCTTCGGGTAGAGGCCGCGCTCCTCCGGCATGTAGCCGAACGCGCGTCGGCGGTCGTCGCCCAGGGGGCTCCCGTCGAGCGTCACCGTGCCCGAGTCCGCCGAGAGCACCCCGAGGATGATCCGCATCGTCGTCGTCTTGCCGGCGCCGTTGCCGCCGACGAACCCGGTGAGCTTGCCCCGCTCCACCGAGAAGCCGACGTCGCCGAGCACCAGCCGGTCCCCGAAGGACCGGTGGATCCCGTCGAGCTGCAGCATGTCGTCTCCTGTCGTGACCTGTCCGGACCCGTCGTCCGCTGAGGTCAACGCTAGGAGGCGACCGCGCCCCGGCACCTCGGCCGCCGGGCGGAACTTGCCGGGCGCACCGGCCTCCGTCCCGGGGCGGAGGGGGTCAGTCCGTCAGCCCGTTCTCGAACGCGTAGACGACGGCCTGCACCCGGTCCCGCAGGCCGAGCTTGGTGAGCACGTTCGACACGTGGGTCTTGACGGTGGCGCGCCCCAGGACGAGCTCGGCGGCGATCTCGTCGTTGCTCAGCCCGCGCGCGACGAGCCGCAGCACCTCGAGCTCGCGCTCGGTCAGCCCCGTGGCGGAGGGGTCCCCGGTCCCGCGCGCCGCACCGGCGGGGCTCCCCCCGGAGGCGGAGCCCTGGCCGACGACGGCGCGGGCGATCACGGCCCGCGTGACCTCGGGCGACAGCAGCGCGTCCCCGGCGGCGACGGCGCGCACGGCGTCCGCGAGCTGCTCAGGGCGGGAGTTCTTCAGCAGGAACCCCGCGGCACCGGCCTGGAGCGACTCCAGCAGGTAGTCGTCCCGGTTGAACGTGGTGAGCACGAGGACGCCCGCCGTGATGTCGGGGTCGGCCGTGATCCGGCGGGTGGCCTCCAGGCCGTCGACGCCGGGCATCTGCACGTCCATGCAGACGACGTCCGGACGCAGCGCCCGCGCCAGCTCGACCGCCTCGGCGCCGTCGCCGGCCTGCCCGACGACCTCGAGGTCCGGCTGCGCGCCGAGGATCGTGGCGAGCCCGGCGCGCAGCAGCGCCTGGTCGTCGGCGAGCACGACGCGCACCGGCCGGTCCGGGCCGAAGCCCCGGTCCGGGGCGTCGGCCTCCGTCGCGTCGTCGAACCGCACCGCGTCGGCCCCGCTCATCGTGCCCCTCCCGTCCGCGGCCCGAGCGGCACCCGCGCCCGGACCAGGTACCCGCCGCGCCCGCGCGCGCCGGTCTCCAGCGTGCCGCCGTCGGCGGCGACCCGTTCCCGCATCCCGACCAGGCCGAGCCCGCCGGACGTCCCGCGCCGGGCAGCGCGGCGCGCGCCGGTGCCGTCGTCGGTGACCTCGAGCTCGACCGCGTCGGGCTCGTACCGCAGCCGGACGTCCACCCGGGCGCCGGTGCCCGCGTGCTTGCGCACGTTGGTCAGCGCCTCCTGGCAGATCCGGTACAGGTTGAGGGAGGTCAGCGGCGGCACCCGCACGGGCTCGCCGACCACCTGGTACTGCGCGGCGAGGCCGGTGTCCGCGGCCTGCTGCACCAGCTCGGGCAGCCGCTCGACGGACAGGGAGCCCACCGCGGACGCGGCGTGCGCCTCGGTCCCCGACTCGCGGAGCGTGCTGAGCAGCCCGTGCAGCTCGTCGACGGCCTCGCGCGCGGAGTCCTCGACCTGCTCCAGCGCGGCGGCGGCCTGCTGCGGGTCGGACTGCTGCACCATCCGCGCCGCCGCGGCCTGCACGCCCATCATCGACACGTGGTGCGCGACCGCGTCGTGCAGCTCGCGCGCCAGCCGGAGCCGCTCGATCGCGACGGCCTGCTCCTCGACCCGGCGGCGCTCGCCCACGAGCAGCCGGCCGCGGTACTCGGTGCGGGCGCGCTCGCGGGCGGCGTTCCACGCGTGCTCGCCGAACCACCAGGCCCCCGCGAAGTACAGGATGTTGGTCAGCAGCTGGATGAGCAGGTACGCCACCAGCGGGGAGAACGCGCCCGCGTTGGAGAAGCCCTCGATGCCCTCGGGGTCGGTGACGGCCTGGAACATCGCGACCAGCAGCCAGACGAACATCGCGACGACGATCCCCGCCCGCACCCACAGCGCCCGCGCGCGGTTTCGGTCCCACGCGCCGACCGTGTACAGCGCCATGAACAGCGCGATGTTCCCGAACAGCGTCTCGGGGACCCGCAGCTCGCCCATCAGGACGAACGCCGCCGCGACCACGACCGCGACCACGGCGGGCCGCTGCCGGCGCCACGCGAGGGGCGCGGTGACCGCGAGCACGCAGAGGACCGCGACCCAGCCCTCCGCGGGCTCGTCGTACATGCCCGCGGTGCGCCCCAGCGCCAGGCTGAGGATGCCGCCGATCAGCAGGCCCGCGGCCAGGAGCACGTCGTACCGGCGCTGGTCCGACGTGATCGGCGGCCGCCGCCAGCCCGGGGCGTCGGGGTCCGCGAGCGCCTCGACGACCGGGGCGTCGCGGTCGTCGAGGTGGGTCGGGGCGGGGCGGGCCGGGTCGGGGCGGGTGACGTCGGGGCGGGTCGCGTCCGGGCGGGTCGCGTCGGGGACGTCGGCCGTGCCGGGGTCGCGGTCGAGCGGCTGCACGGTGCCACCGTAGCCGGACCCGACCGGGGCCCCCGGGCCGTGACCACGGCCGACGCCCGTCCCCGCCCGCGGGAACGACCCTCGTGAGCATGCGGCCACCGTGTATCCCGGCGACCGGGACCTCGACCGCGAGCGTGCGTGCTCCGCGTACCCCAGCCATCGACACGTTCCTCGCGGGCGCGCGTACACGGTGCACGCCGCGTACCCCAGCCCCACCGCCACCTTCTTCGCGCACATGGGTACGCGGTGCACGCCGCGTAACCCAGCCCCACCGCCACCTTCCTCGCGCGCATGCGTCCGCGGTGCACGCCGCGTACCCCGGCCCGACCGACACGTTCCTCGCGCGCGTGCGTACGCGGTGCACGCGGCCGACCGCGTGTACACGCCGGAGAGGACGACACCGCGCACCCCGCGCGGCACCGCGGACGCGGCGTACGCACACCCCGGAGACGACACCGCACCCCGAGAGACACCGCGAACGCGGCGTACGCACACCCGGGGAGAACATCCCGCCCAGGCCGGGCGACACCGCGGACGCGGCGTACGCACGCCCGGGAAGAACATCCCGCCCACGCCGGGCGACACCGCGGACGCGGCGTACGCACGCCCGGGAAGAACTCCCCTCCCGCTGCGTGGCATGGCACCCGCACTCGGCACCGGCCGCACTCGGCGGGGCCGCTCAGCGGGTGATCGTGAACCCGCCCGCCGGGACCGGCACCGTCGCTCCCGGGGAGGGCACCGCGACCCGGCGGTCGACCCGGCCGTCCGGCAGGTACGCCGCTCCGGAGCCGGCCGCGAGCGCCGGTGCCGACGTGGCGCGGGCCGTGGACCCCGCGTACAGCACCGCGTCGGTCCCGGTCGTGGTGGTCCAGCGCGCCGTCGCCACCGCGGGCCGCAGGAGCAGCGCGTCGAGCCGCAGGTCGCCGCCGCCCTCGTTGGTGCACCGCACGGTGACCACCCCGCCCGCGGGGGCGCCGCCGGGCCGGCCGGCGTCCGGCAGCGGCCGGTCGAGCAGCTGGGGCACCAGGCTCCCGTCGGCCTCGGTGAGCCCGGCCGCACCGGTGCCGCCGTTCTCGGTGCGCCCCAGGCGCGGCCCGCCGACGACCTCCCAGCGCGCCCGCCCGGCCGCGGCGGCGGTCCGCCACACCAGCGGCAGCGCCCACGCGCCCGCCGCCCGGGTCCCCGCCCCGGACCTCTCCTCGGCTCCCGCCCCGGCTCCGGCCCCGGCTCCGGCCCCGGGCACGTCGAACTCGACCGTCGACCCCGGCGGCACCCGCACGTACCCGCCGCCGACGAGGTTGCCCTCCCCGGTCCACGCGCCCTCGGCGGGCCGGACCACCTCGCAGCCCGCGCCGAGCCGCGCGGCCTCGGCGTCCAGCACCCGGAGGCCGTCGTGCGCGGCCAGGCCCGTGATCGACCGGGCGACCTGCGCGACGTCGGGCCGGGCGTCGAGCAGCTGCATCGCGAGCAGCCCGTGGATCGTCGACTCGGCCCCGGAGTTCCGGTTGACCCGGCCGTCGGTCTCCACGCCGTCGAACGTGACCCCGGTGGCCGGGTCGTACACCGGCACCCCCGCCGGGTTCGCGCCGAAGAACCAGCCCGCGGCCAGCCCGCCGAGCACGCGCAGGCCCTCGCCGCCGCCCGCGTCCGCGGCCGCCAGTGCCGCCGCGACCCGCCCGTGGGCGCCGTAGGCGATCTGCGCCTCCCCGGGCGCCGGGGTCCAGGCGTTGAACGGTCCGCCCGTCGCGAGGACCAGCGGCGTGAACGTGCCCGCGTCCGCGAGCGCGGCCCGCCGCCAGTCCCGACGGCCGCGCAGCGCGCCCGCCGCCGCGAGCGCCTCCGGGGCCGCCGCGCCCCAGGCGTGCCAGAACCCGAGCGACCCGGTCCAGGGCAGCACGGCCCCGAACGGCCACGGCCGGGTGTCCGTCGCTCCCATCGCCGCGATGCCCTCGGCGTACCGGTCGAGCGCGCGGGACAGCTGCCGGTCCCGGGGCAGCGCCTGCACCGCGGCGACCAGCCCGAGCACCGCCTCCGCCGTGGCGTCCGCGCCGCCGGCGATCAGCCACGCCGGCAGCGACACGCCGTCGCTGCGCACCCGCCGTCCGTACCGGGACAGCGACTCCTGCTCGAGCGCGGCGACCGCGAGGTGCAGCCGGTCGAGCAGGAACCCCGCGAACGCCGGGTCGTCCGCGGCGAACGCCGCGTACCCCTCCCCCAGCGCCCAGACCGTGCGCGCGAGCCAGTACGACTCGGCGGAGTCGGACGGGTCGGGCAGCTCGACCGGCTCGGCGCTCGGGTTGAGCGCGCCGTCGGGCTGCTGCCACAGCACGACCCGCCCGGTGTTCGGCCCCGAGTCGTCCTGCAGGTAGGTCAGCGTGCGGAGCAGCTGGTACGCCTGCTCCCGGCTCTCCCCGTCGCCCGCGGCCTTCCAGTCCCGCAGCAGGACGACCGCCGCGCGGGCGATGTCGTCCGCGTTGTAGGCGCCCTGGCTCCAGTGCCCCGTGGCCGGGTCGAGGGTGCCGCCGCCGACCCGGCGGAACGTGCCGCCGTCCGCGTCCGCGTAGGTCCACGGGGCCAGCGCCGTGGGTTCCTCCGCGATCCGGTACGTGGTGTGCGCGTCGACGGCCGGCAGCGGCACCGTGTCGAGGAGGAACCGCAGGTGCGCGGGGTTCGCGAGCCGCGACCCGGGCGGGGCGGTCCTGGCGGCGCCGACGGTCGTGGCGCCGGTCGCGCCGATCGCTCCGGTCGTTCCGCTCCCGCCGGGGGCGGTCCCGGGCGCGGCCGCCACCAGCGCGGGCACCGCGGCGGCCGCGGCGAGGAAGGTGCGTCGAGTCGTCATCGTCTCTCGTCTCCCTGGTCGGGTGGTGCCGGTCGGGGTGGTGCGGGTCGGGGTGGTGCGGGTCGGGGTGGTGCGGGTCGGGGTGGTGCGGGTCGAGGTGGTCCGGGCGGGGTCAGCCGCGGAGCGACGACCCCCAGGGCCGGGCGGGGTCGTGCACGGCCACCGCGAGCGTCGTGTCGGACTGCCCGTAGTACGCGAACCACTTCCCGTCGAACTGCACGAGCCCCTCGACGAACGTCACGTTGGACACCAGCCCGTTGAGGTCCTCGAACGTCTGCGGCCGCAGCCACGGCTCCTGGAGCCGAGCCAGCACCCGGGTGGGCTCGTCGGGGTCGATCGCGATCTGCCCGCAGCGGTAGTCGACGTCGACGGTGCCGTCGTCGTGCACGGTGCGGGTGGCGCCGTTGGTGAGCATGACCAGCAGCCCGTTGTCGGTGAGCACCGGCGAGGTGCCGATCTCGACGAGGTCGGCGTCGAACGACCCCGGGGTGGGCGCGTACATCGGCTCGGTGTCGGGCGTGCCCGGCGTCCAGTGGATCAGGTCGTCGCTGGTCGCCCAGTAGAGGCCGCCCTCGCCGAAGTACATCCACCACCGGCCCTGCATCCGCACCGGCACGATCACCCCGGCCTTGGACCACTCGTGCCCGCGCGGGTCGACGGTGGCGAAGGTGTCGAAGCCCGGGAACAGCGGCCCGTGCCGGGTCCAGGTGCGCAGGTCGGTCGACGTGGCCAGGCACAGCCGCGCCGCCTTCCGGTCCCAGCCGGTGTACGTCAGGTAGTAGGTGCCCTCGACGTACGCGATCCGGGGGTCCTCGCAGCCGAACTCCTCGTAGTCCTCCTGCGGGGACAGGATCGGGTCGGCCTCGCGCTCGAAGTGGTAGCCGTCGCGGCTCCGGGCCAGGCCGATGTGGGACACGATGTCGTCGGCGTGCGCCCGGTAGAGCAGCAGCACCTCGTCGTCGACGACCAGCGCCGCCGGGTTGTACAGGTTCGCCGACTCCCACGACCCGCCGCGGGGTCGCAGGATCGGGTTGCCCTCGTAGGGCACGAACGGGCCGAGCGGGAAGGTCGCGCCGGTGAACAGGGTGGTCGCGGTCATGGGTCAGCCCTTCACGGCGGAGCCGAGGTCGGTGGTGCGGAAGTACCGCTGGAACAGGCAGAACAGGGCGACGACCGGGAACGCGAGCGCGCAGGCGCCGGCGAGGATCGCGCCGTTGGGGTTGGCCGCGGTCTGCGACACGTTGGAGATGTAGTTCGCGAGCGACACGGCGAGCGGCTGCAGCGACGCGTCCTTGGTGATGAGGAACGGCCAGAGGAACTCGTTCCACGGCCCGATGAAGGTCACGAGCACGACGGTCGCGAGCGCCGGCCGGACCAGCGGCAGCGCGATCGACCGCAGGATGCGCAGCTCGCCGGCGCCGTCGATCCGGGCCGCCTCGAACATCTCCCGCGGCAGCGCCCGGAAGAACTGGGCGAAGATGAACACCGCCGTGGTGTTGATCGCGAACGGCAGGATCATCCCGAGGTACGTGTCGCCCAGGCCGTAGCCGCGGGTGATCTGCACGTACAGCGGGATCATCAGCAGCTGGAACGGCACCATCTGCACCAGCAGCATGAGCACCCAGGTCAGCCGCCGCCCCGGGAACTGCAGCCGCGCCACCGCGTACCCCGCGAGCGTGCCGAGCACCACGGTGCCGAGCAGGACGCCCGCCGTGAACACCAGCGAGTTGACCAGCGACCCCGCCAGGTCGATCCGGGAGTCGATCTGCGCGAAGTTCTGCGTCGTCCACCCGGAGGTCGGCACCAGCCGGTCGGGGGTGTTCGTCGGGCTCTCCTGGAACGCCCCGACCACCATGAAGTAGAAGGGGAAGGCGAACACCAGCGCGGCCGCCGCCAGGAGCACCTGGCGCGCCACGGCACCGCCACGTCGTCGTCGCATGTCACCGCTCCCGGTTCAGTCGCTGCGCGGCCAGGGACAGCAGCCCGACGACGATCACGAGCACCATGCCGATGGCCGCCGCGACGTCGGGGTTCTGCTGCTGGATGCCGCGCTGGTAGATGAGCAGCACGGGCGTCACGGACGCACCGTCGGGGCCGCCGCCGCCGGTGAGCAGGTACGGCTCCGTGAACAGGTTGGTGCCGGTGATGATCGCCAGGACGAGCACGAGCGTCGTCGCCGCCCGCACCCCGGGCACCGTCACGTTGAGGAACCGCTGGACCCCGCCGGCCCCGTCGGTCTCGGCCGACTCGTACAGCTCCCGCGGCACGTTCTGCAGCGCCGCGAGGTACAGCAGCACGTAGAACCCGAGCTGCTTCCACGTGACGTACAGGGCGATCGTCGGCATGGCGAGGGCCTTGTTCGCGAGCCACGACGGATCCGGCGCCAGCGGCCCGAGAACCGCGTTGACCAGGCCGTTCGCCGAGAACAGCAGCATCCACACCCCGACCAGCGACACGCTCGCCGTCAGGTACGGCACGTAGTACGCGACCCGGTACGCCGCCGCCCACCGCACCCCGGCGTTGAGCGCGGACGCCAGCACCAGCGCCAGCCCGACCGTCAGCGGCACGTTGATGACCAGGAACACCGCGGTGTTCCGGAACGAGGCGAGCACCTGCGGGTCGGTCAGCACCGTGGCGAAGTTGTCGAACCCGACGAACGGCTTCGGCACGTCGACGCCCGGCGCCGTGAAGAAGTAGTCGTGGAACGCCATGTACGCCGAGAACCCGAGCGGGTAGGCGAACACGACGAGCACGAACACCAGGTAGGGCGCCGCGAACAGCGTGCCGAGCGGCTGGCCGCCCCACCACCGCCGCCGGCCGCGGCCCCGGGGCGCGGGCGCCGGGGCGCGGCCGGTGCCCGCGCCCGGCCCCGCGCCCGGCGCCGCGCCCGCGCCCGCCGTCACCGTGGACACGTCAGCCCTGCACCAGGTCGTCGATCTTCGACGCCGCGGTGCTGAGGAAGTCCTCCACCGACGTGCTCTGGAAGATCACCGCCGAGGTGTACGCCTCGCGGAACGCCTGCCACGCCTCGATCGAGTTGGGAATGCTCGGCACGTCGCCGGTGCGGGCGGCCTGGTCCGCGAACACCTCGTACTCCGGGTGCTCGGCGAAGTAGTCGGGGTACGTCGCCGCGAGGTCCTGGCGCAGCGGCATCTGGCCGGTCGCCTCGAGCAGGGCGCCGTCGCTCTCCTCGCTGGTGGAGTACTTGAGGAACTCCCACGCGGTGCCCTGGTTCTCGCAGGACGTGAACATCGAGACGTTCTTGGAGTCCGCGAACGTCGTCACGTCCTCGCGGCCGTCCGACGTCGGCACCGGCATGAACCCGACGTCGACGCTGTCCTTGTAGGACGCGATGGCCCAGGGGCCGGCCAGCTGCATCGCGGTCTGGCCGGACACCATCGCGTCGTCGGTCGCCGCCTCCTGCGGCGCGAGGCCGTCGGCGTAGATCGACGCCCAGAAGTCGGCGACGGCCTTGCCGGCCTCGTCGTCGAACGTGGCCTTGCCGTCCTCGACCAGCGCGGTGCCGTCGGTCTCGGCCAGGTACACCGGGTAGAAGTCGAACCACGGCTGGTAGAAGTCGTTGGTCGGCGACGGCCAGATCGCGCTGGGCGCCGCCCCGGAGTCGACGATCTGCCGGGCACCCGCGAGGAAGTCGTCGAACGTCGCCATCCCCGGGTCCTCCGGGTCGAGCCCGGCCTGGGTGAACAGCACCTTGTTGTACATGACCATGACGGGGTTCGACTTCCACGGCAGCTGGTAGTAGCCGCCGTCGGTCTCGTAGACGGACACGCCGTCGCCGCCGCGCCCGGAGATGTAGTCGGCGCCGTCGTCGAACGTCGTGAGATCGACCAGCCCGCCCTGCCGCACCCAGCCGGGGACGGCCGCGCTGGAGATGTTGTAGACCAGGCACGGTGCCGTGCCGGCCGTGATGGCGGCGGTGATGGCCTCCTCGGAGGACGAGCCGGCCGGGATCTCCTGGGCCGTCACCTGCTCGTCGGGGTGGTCGGCGTTCCAGGCGTGCACGACGTCCTGGCCCCAGCCGACCTCCTGCTCGTTGTTCGACAGCCAGACGGTGATCGGCCCGGTGGCGCCGGTGGCCTCGCCGGACCCGCCGCCGTCGCCGGACCCGTTCGAGCAGGCGGCGGTGGCGAGGGCGACGGCGCCCAGCAGGGCGGCGGTGCGGATGTACCTCATGGGAGCTCCTCCTCGAGCACGTCAGGGGGTGTGGTGCGTCGGCGCGGGGGCGTCGGTGCTCCCGCGCAGCTGCAGGGCGGTGCAGTCGACCGTGACGGAGCGCGGCCCGTCGCCGGCCAGGTCGGACAGCAGCCGCGTGGTGGCGACCCGGCCGCGGCGGGCGGGGTCGGTGGACACGCTGGTGAGCGGCGGGCTGAGGTGCGCGGACAGGTGGTCGTCGTCGAACCCGGCGACGGCGAGCTCGTCCGGCACCCGGACGCCGCGGCTCTGCGCGTAGGACATCCCGGCGATCGCCATCGTGTCGTTCGCGTACAGGATCGCGGTGGGCCGGTCGCGCAGCGCGAGCAGCTCGGCGGTGTGGGCGCGCCCGCTGCCCGCGGTGAAGTCGCCCTCCCGCACGAGCTCGCGCGAGCCGACGGCCTGGACGAACGCGCGGGCCCGGGCGTAGGAGTGCACGTAGCCGAGCGGGCCGGCGACGTGCGCGATCCGGGTGTGGCCGCGCTCGCGCAGGTGCGCGATCAGTGCCCGGACCGGGGCGGCGTCGTCGGTGCGGACGCAGGACAGCCGGGTCGGGCCGTCGTACGCGCCGAGCAGCACGGCGGGCAGCCCGAGGCCGGCCAGGAACGGCACCCGCCAGTCGTCCCGGTGCAGGTCCAGCGCGATGACGCCGTCCGCCCGCCCCGCCGCCATCGCCTGGTACGCCCGCTCCTCGGCGCCCCTGCTGCCGACGACCTGGAGCACCAGCGCGACCTCGCGCTCGGCGAGCGTCTGCTCGACGCCCGCGATGAACGCGGGGAAGAACGTGTCGGACGCGAGGATCGCCGGGTCCCTCCGCAGCACGACGCCGATCGCGTTGGCCCGGCGGGCCGCGAGCGCGCGGGCGCTGCTGCTGGGCACCCAGCGCAGCTCCTCCGCCGCGGCGAACACCCGCGCCTTCGTGGCCGCCGAGATGGGCCGGTGGCCGCTGTACGCGTGGGACACGGTCGCCTTCGTCACGCCGGCGGCCCGGGCGACGTCGGAGATCGTCGGTCGGCTCATGCTCACCTCCTCGTGCAGCACGTCCACACGAACGTAAAAGCGGTTTGACGATCGAGCCAACCGGTTTGACGACGCCGGTCGCGCGGACGCGGCGGCGGGGCGGCGGTGGGGTCCTCGGCGCGGGACCGACGCCGCGCGCGCCCTACGCTTGCCCGATGGCCCACCTGCTCGGCGGCGAAGCGCTGCACCTGTCCTTCCCGACCAAGAACGTCTTCGACTCGGTGACCGTGGGCCTCAACGAGGGCGACCGGGTGGGGATCGTCGGCCGCAACGGCGACGGCAAGTCCTCCCTGCTCGCGCTGCTGGCCGGCCGGCTGACCCCCGACTCCGGGCGCGTGACCGTCCGCGGCGGCGTGCGGATCGGCGTGCTCGACCAGACCGACACCCTCGACCCCGCGCTCACCGTCGGGGCCTCGGTCGTCGGCGACCGCGCCGAGCACGAGTGGGCCGGCGACCCGAAGGTCCGGGACGTCGTCTCCGGCCTGGTCGGCGACCTGCCGTGGGACAAGCTCGTCGGCGACCTGTCGGGCGGGCAGCGCCGCCGGGTCGCGCTCGCCGCGCTGCTGGCCGGCGACGACGACGTGCTCATGCTCGACGAGCCGACCAACCACCTCGACGTCGAGGCGGTCACCTGGCTCGCACGGCACCTGAACCGCCGCTGGTCGTCCAACGCCGGCGGCCTGCTGGTCGTCACCCACGACCGCTGGTTCCTCGACGAGGTGTGCACCGCGACCTGGGAGGTGCACGACGGGATCGTCGAGCCGTTCGAGGGCGGGTACGCCGCGTACGTGCTGCAGCGCGTCGAGCGGGACCGGATGGCCGCGGCGACGGAGGCGAAGCGGCAGAACCTCATGCGCAAGGAGCTCGCCTGGCTGCGCCGCGGCGCCCCGGCCCGCACCTCGAAGCCGAAGTTCCGCATCGAGGCGGCGAACCAGCTGATCGAGGACGTGCCGCCGCCGCGCAACTCCGTCGAGCTGTCCCAGATGGCCACCGCGCGGCTCGGCAAGGACGTCGTCGACCTCGAGGACGTGTCGGTGTCCTACGGCGACCACCAGGTGCTGCGTGACGTGACCTGGCGGATCGCGCCGGGCGAGCGCACCGGCGTGCTCGGCGTGAACGGCGCCGGGAAGTCGACGCTGCTGGGCCTCGTGACGGGCAAGGTCACCGCGACGACCGGCCGGGTCAAGCGCGGCAAGACGATCCGCGTCGCGACTCTGACCCAGGAGCTCGCCGAGCTCGCGGACATCGCCGACAGCCGGGTCAACGACGTCATCGCCCGCTACCGGACCTCCTACGTCGCCGGCGGCAAGGAGATGACCCCGGGGCAGCTGCTGGAGCGGCTCGGGTTCACCGCGGTCCAGCTGCAGACGCCGGTCAAGGACCTGTCCGGCGGGCAGCGGCGCCGGCTGCAGCTGCTGCTGATCCTGCTCGACGAGCCCAACGTCCTGGTGCTCGACGAGCCGTCGAACGACCTCGACACCGACATGCTCGCGGCGATGGAGGACCTGCTCGACACCTGGCCGGGCACCCTGCTGGTCGTGTCGCACGACCGGTACCTGCTGGAGCGGGTCACCGACCAGCAGTACGCGGTGCTCGACGGCCACTTCCGGCACGTGCCGGGCGGCGTCGACGAGTACCTGCGCCTGCTGGAGCGGTCGCGCTCGGGGGCCGGGACGGTCGCGACGGGCGCGCCGACGGAGTCGTCGGGCGCCGTGGGCGGCGAGGTCGCGCCGTCGGGGCTGGACGGGGCCGAGCTGCGGGCCGCCAAGAAGGAGCTCGGCGCGCTCGACCGGCGGATCTCCAAGCTGACCGGCCAGATCGAGGCGCTGGAGAAGAAGATGGCGGAGCACGACCCCGCCGACTACGTCGGGCTCACGGCGCTCGGGAAGGACAAGGCGGCGCTCGAGGCCGAGATCGGCGAGGTCGAGGAGAAGTGGATGGCGCTGGCGGAGGCCGTGGAGGGCTGACCGCCGGGCACGGGCGGTCGCAGCACCGCGGTGACGCCAGGGAGCGCGCCGTGAGCGGTGCCGAGTCCTCCACAAGCACGGGGAGGCGTGTCGTCCCCAGGACGGCGCACGGGCACGGAGCGCGGCCGCGCGGGCCGTCCTAGCGTCGGCCGCATGACGGGGACCGGGTGGCTCGGCGCGCTGTCGCTGCTGGGCCCGGTGGCCACGGGGGCGGCGGCGATGGTGGCGCTCGTCGTGGGGATCGCGACCGTGCGGCAGCGCGACCGGGCGGACCGGCGGGAGCAGTGGTGGCGGCGGGCGGAGTGGGCGCTGGGTCTGACGCTGTCCACGCACCGCGCGCACGTGACCCGCGGGCTCGCGGTCCTGGACCACCTGGCGCGCAGCGACCTCGCGACCCGGGACGAGCGCCGGCTGCTGCGGGCGCTCACCGAAGCGGGGTTGAGCAGGGCCGTCGAGCCACCGCAGGATGGTGACGTGCCCGGGGGCCGCGACGACGAGGAAGAGGTGTCCGGTGGATCGGTTCGAGCAGGAGATCGAGGAGCAGCGGCTCCGCCGGGCGGCGGTGCTCCGCGACCCCGAGGTGCAGCGGGCCGCGGCCCGGCTCCGGGTGACCCTGGACGAGAGCCTCGGTGACGAGACCCCGCAGTGGATCCGCGACCTCGCGGAGCAGCCGCTCCTGCCTGACGGACGCTGACGCGCGCCTCACCCGATCGGGGGTACGGTCCCGCCCACCCCCGACCCGGAAGGACGCCCGTGCCCGAGCCCACCGCACCGGCCGCCGCCGCCCACGACCCGCACGCGCCCGAGGACCACCTCCAGCGCGGCCTCAGCAACCGGCACATCCAGCTCATCGCGATCGGCGGCGCCATCGGCACCGGCCTGTTCCTGGGCTCCGGCCGCACGATCTCCCTGGCCGGCCCGTCCGTCCTCCTGGTCTACGCGGTCATCGGCTTCATGCTGTTCTTCGTCATGCGCGCCATGGGCGAGATGCTGCTGTCGAACCTGGAGTACAAGTCGTTCCGGGACATGGCGGCCGACATCCTCGGGCCGTGGGCCGGCTTCCTCACCGGCTGGACGTACTGGTTCTGCTGGATCGTCACGGGGATCGCCGACGTGGTCGCGGTGTCCGGGTACGTGGCGTTCTGGGCGCCCGACCTGCCGCGCTGGCTGCCCGCGCTGGCCCTGGTCGTGCTGCTGCTCGCGCTCAACCTGGTCGCGGTCCGGCTGTTCGGCGAGCTCGAGTTCTGGTTCGCGATCGTCAAGATCGTCGCCATCGTCGGGCTGATCGCGGTCGGCGTCGTGCTGATCTCGATCGGCTTCCAGGGCGCCGACGGCGTCACCGCGTCTCTGGCGCACCTGTACAGCGACGGCGGGTTCTTCCCGCACGGGTTCACCGGGTTCCTCGCGGGGTTCCAGATCGCGATCTTCGCGTTCGTCGGGATCGAGCTGGTGGGCACCACCGCCGCCGAGACCCGCGACCCCGCCCGCACGCTCCCCCGCGCGATCAACGCGATCCCCGTGCGCGTGCTGCTGTTCTACCTGGGCGCGCTCGTCGTGATCATGGCGGTGACCCCGTGGCGGAGCATCGACCCGGGCGAGAGCCCGTTCGTGGCGATGTTCGCCCTCGCCGGGCTGCCGGCGGCCGCGGGCGTCATCAACTTGGTCGTGCTCACCTCGGCCGCGTCGTCGGCGAACAGCGGGATCTTCTCGACGTCCCGGATGCTCTACGGCCTGGCGGAGGACCGGGAGGCGCCGCGCGCGTTCGGCCGGCTGTCGGCCCGGCACGTCCCGGCGCGCGGCCTCGCGTTCTCCTGCGCCTGCCTGCTGCCGGGCGTGGTGCTGCTGTACGCCGGGCGGTCGGTGATCGAGGCGTTCACGCTCGTGACGACGGTCGCGACGCTGCTGTTCATCGTCGTGTGGACCGTGATCCTGGCGTCGTACCTGGTGTACCGGCGCCGCTCGCCCGAGCTGCACGCCGCGTCGGCGTTCCGGATGCCCGGCGGCCGGGTCATGTGCTGGGTGGTGCTGGCGTTCTTCGCGGCGATGGTGGTCGTCCTGGCGCTGGACCCCGACACCCGGGCGGCGCTGCTCGTGATGCCGGTGTGGTTCGGGGTGCTCGCGGTGGCGTGGGTCGTGCTGCGCCGCCGGGGCGTCGTCGGGCCGGCCACCCTCCCCGCGCGGTCGGCCGGCGCCCTCGCGGACGACGCCGGCGACGACGCGGGCGACGCCGACGACGCCGCCGGTGAGACCGGTCGCGAGCCCGCCCGCGCGGCTCACTAGGATCGACGCCATGTCCCGCATCCTCAGCGCTGTCGCCTGGCCCTACGCCAACGGCCCGCGCCACATCGGCCACGTCGCCGGCTTCGGCGTCCCCTCCGACGTGTTCAGCCGCTACATGCGCATGGCGGGGCACGACGTCCTCATGGTGTCCGGCACCGACGAGCACGGGACCCCGATCCTCGTGCAGGCCGAGCAGGAGGGCGTCAGCCCCCAGGAGCTCGCCGACCGGTACAACCGCGTCATCGTCGAGGACCTCACCCAGCTCGGCCTGTCGTACGACCTGTTCACCCGCACCACGACCCGCAACCACTACGCGGTGGTGCAGGAGATGTTCCGCACGGTGCACAAGAACGGGTACATGGTCGAGCAGACGACCATGAACGCGATCAGCCCGTCGACGGGGCGCACGCTGCCCGACCGCTACATCGAGGGCACCTGCCCGATCTGCGGCTACGACGGCGCGCGCGGCGACCAGTGCGACAACTGCGGCAACCAGCTCGACGCGATCGACCTCAAGAACCCGCGGAGCCGCATCAACGGCGAGACCCCGAAGTTCGTCGAGTCGAACCACTTCTTCCTCGACCTGCCGGCGTTCGTCGACGCGCTGGGCGACTGGCTGCGCACCCGCACCGAGTGGCGCCCGAACGTCCTCAAGTTCTCGCTGAACCTGCTGGACGACGTGCGTCCCCGCGCCATGTCCCGGGACATCGACTGGGGCATCCCGATCCCGCTGGAGGGCTGGGAGGACAACCCGTCCAAGCGGCTCTACGTGTGGTTCGACGCCGTGATCGGCTACCTGTCCGCGTCGATCGAGTGGGCCCGCCGGTCGGGCGACCCGGAGGCCTGGCGGCAGTTCTGGACCGATCCCGAGTCGCTGTCCTACTACTTCATGGGCAAGGACAACATCACCTTCCACTCGCAGATCTGGCCGGCCGAGCTGCTCGGCTACGCCGGGGGCGGGTCGAAGGGCGGCGAGCCGGGCGTCTACGGGAAGCTCAACCTGCCGACCGAGGTCGTGTCGTCGGAGTTCCTCACGATGGAGGGCAAGCAGTTCTCCTCCTCGCGCGGCGTCGTGATCTACGTCCGCGACATGCTGAGCCGGTACCAGCCCGACGCGCTGCGGTACTACATCTCGACCGCGGGCCCCGAGAGCCAGGACGCCGACTTCACCTGGGCCGACTTCAAGCGCCGCACCAACGACGAGCTGGTCGCGGGCTGGGGCAACCTGGTCAACCGCACGGCGAGCATGATCCACAGAGGAGTCGGCGCGATCCCGGAGCCCGGCCCGCGCACGACGGTCGACGAGGACCTGCTCGCGACCACCACGACCGCGTTCGGCCGGGTCGGCGAGCTCATCGGCACGCACCGGCACCGCGCGGCGATCGGCGAGGCGATGCGGGTGGTCGGCGAGGCCAACCGGTACATCTCCGAGACCGAGCCGTGGAAGCTGAAGAACGACCCGGAGCGCCTCGGCACCGTGCTGCACACCGCGGCGCAGGCCGTGAGCGACTGCAACACCCTGCTGTCGCCGTTCCTGCCGCACTCCGCGCAGGCGGTGCACGAGGCCCTGGGCGGCACCGGCACGTTCTCCCCGCTCCCCCGGATCGACGAGGTCACCGACCTCGACGACGCGTCCCGGCACTACCCGGTCATCACCGGCGACTACCGGCTCGGCGAGACGGTGCCCGCGTGGCGGCCGCGCGCCGTCGTGCCGGGCACGCCCGTCGGCAAGCCGACGCCCGTGTTCACCAAGCTCGACGACGACGTCGTCGAGGCGGAGCTCGACCGGCTGCGCCAGGGCTGAGGTGGCGCGCAGCCGCAACCGGCCCACCGGCTGGGCCCCGTCGCCGGAGCCGCTGCCCGTCGCCGTCGTCGACGACCACACCCACCTCGAGTCGGTGCTGGGCGTCCTGGCGGCGGCGGGCGCGGACGCGGGCGACGAGCCGGCGCCGGCCACGCTGGACGACCACCTGGACCGGGCCGCCGCCGTCGGCGTGCCGCGGATGGTGCAGGTCGGCTGCGACCTCGACGCGATCGCGTGGACCGACGCGGTGCTGCGCGTCGACGCCGACCCCGCGGCGGACCCGGCGACCGCCCCGGTGCCGCTGCGCCCCGGCCGGCGCGCGCTGCTCGGCGCCGTCGCGATCCACCCCAACGAGGCCGTGCTGCACGCCGGCGTCCGCGAGGTGGCGCCCGACGGCCTGGAGCCGGACCCGCAGCCGCGGCACGACGCGTCCCTCGACGAGGCGCTCGCCCGGGTGGCCGCGGTCGCCCGTGCCAACGACCGGGTACGGGCGGTCGGGGAGACCGGGCTCGACTTCTTCCGCGCCGGCCCGCGTGGCCGGGAGGTGCAGCGGGAGTCGTTCCGCGCGCACGTCGCGCTCGCCAAGGAGCTCGGCCTCGCGCTGCAGATCCACGACCGCGACGCGCACGACGACGTCGTGGACGTGCTGCTCCGGGACGGCGCCCCGGAGCGGACGGTGTTCCACTGCTTCTCCGGCGGCCCGGCGCTCGCCGAGGTGTGCGCGCGCGAGGGCTGGTACGCGTCGGTCGCCGGCCCGGTGACGTACGGGGCGAACGACGACCTGCGCGCCGCGGTGCGCGCGCTGCCGCTCGACCTGCTGCTCGTCGAGACCGACGCGCCGTACCTCACCGCGCACCCGCTGCGCGGGCGCCCGAACGCCCCGTACCTGGTCCCGCACACCGTCCGGCGCCTGGCGGCCGAGCGCGACCTCGACCTCGCCGACGCGTGCGCGGCGCTGGCGGCGACCGCGGAGCGCGTCTACGGCACCTGGTGACGCGGCCCGCGGGCCCCGCCCGGAGGGGTGATCGCGCGGATCTCGGGTTCCCCTGACGGTCACGAATCGGTTACGGTCGGGAGGCTGTACCGGCGTGAGTCCCTCCCTCCCGCCGACCCGACCTGCTGGAGCCCCCCGCGTGCCTGCGCCCGAGACCCCCGTCGTCCCCTCGTCGAGCAAGCCCCACCGCACCGACCGCCGCTCGCGCGCGCTCCGGTACGGCGCCCAGGGACTCGCGCTCGCGCTGGTGGCCGGCGCGACGACCGCGTTCGTCGGGCTGCACAAGACCGTGACGGTCGAGGTGGACGGCACCGCCGTCGAGGTCAGCGCGTTCGGCCGCACCGTCGGCCAGGTGCTCGCCGCCGGCGACATCGAGGTGGGCGACCGCGACCTCGTGGCCCCGGGCCTCGGTGAGCCCGTCGGCGACGGCGCGCAGATCGTCGTCCGGCACGGCCGGGAGATCGACGTCCAGGTCGACGGCCAGGACCGCACCGTCTGGACCACCGCGCTCACCGTCGGCGAGGCCGTCGAGGGGCTCGGCCTCCGCGACGACGAGACGCTGCTGTCCGCGTCCCGGTCGGCGGGCCTGGAGCGGGGCGACGTCCTGCGGGTCTCGACGCAGAAGACCATCCACCTGGCCGTCGACGGCCAGGTCATCGACGGGCTGACCAGCGGCGGGACCGTCCGGGACGCGCTGCGCGACATCGGCCTGGTGCTGAACGAGGGCGACCGGGTGTCCGTCCCCCTGGACGCGACCGCGACGGACGGCCTCGTGGTCATGGTGACCCGCGCGGCGACGTCCGGCGAGACCGTCACCGAGGCCGTGCCGTTCGAGGAGCAGGAGGTCGAGGACCCCACGCTCGCGAAGGGCACCCGCAAGGTCGCGACCGCCGGCCGCGCCGGCGTGCGCACCACCACCTACAGCACCGCCAGCGTCGGCGGCGCGGTGGTCGACCGCCAGGTCGTCGCGTCGACCGTCACCGTCGAGCCCGTGACCCAGGTGGTCAAGGTCGGCACGATGGAGGTCGCGACCGGGGTCGACATCACCGTCTCGCCCGGCAGCGCCCAGGAGATCGGCAAGCAGCTCGCCGCCGAGCGCGGGTGGGGCGACGACCAGTTCGCCTGCCTGCTGCAGCTCTGGAACAAGGAGAGCGGCTGGCGGGTGAACGCCGAGAACCGGTCCTCCGGCGCCTACGGCATCCCGCAGGCCCTGCCGGGCTCGAAGATGGCGACGGTCGCCGCCGACTGGCGCACCAACCCCGCGACGCAGATCACCTGGGGCCTGAACTACATCGGCGGCCGCTACTCCACCCCGTGCGGCGCGTGGTCGGCGTCGCAGGCCAAGGGCTGGTACTGAGCCCTCGCGCGGCCCTGTCCCGCCCGGCGGGCCCGTCGCTCCGGCACGCCCGCTGATCGTCGGCTGAGCACCCGCTGAGCGCCGCGGCCGGCACGGCGCCCACCTGCGTCGACGCGGGGACCACTTGGCACATGGTCACGAATGGGTTACGGTCGCGTGTCGCTCGTGACAGACCGGGGCCCTCCCCCCCCCGCGAGCGCACCCGCGCAGCAGTGCGCGGGGCATGACCGCCGGATCGGGGATCCGGGACCGCCGGGTGCGACACCTCCCTCCAGGTGCCGCCGCCGCCGCGGGGCCGTCACGGCCCGGGGCACCGGCGGGCGACGCCCACGTGCGCCGCGCCCGCCCCCCGTGCCCGGGACCGCCGTCGTCTGGAACCACGTGACCTCCCTCCTCCGTCGCGCCCGCGCGCGCCTCGCCGCCACGCCCGCCGCCCTCCGCACCCGCGTCGTCCACAACACGGACCCCGGGTCCGCCGGCACCGAGCCCGACGGCGACCGCCGGTCGCGCCGGGGTCGCGTGCGCCTCATCGGTGCCGCGACCGCCGTGGTCGTGCTCGCCACCGGCGGCGTCGCCGTCGCGGACGCCCACAAGACCGTGACCCTCGACGTCGACGGGGTCACCACGACCGTGTCGACGTTCTCCGGCAGCGTCGACGGCCTGCTCGCCGAGCAGAAGCTCGAGCTCGGCTCCCGCGACTCCGTCACCCCGTCGGGCGCCCTCCAGGACGGCGTCGACGTCGTCGTCCGGCACGCCCACCAGGTGACGATCAGCGCCGACGGCGCCGAGCAGACGGTCTGGACGACCGCGCTCACCGCCGACGAGGCGCTCACCATGCTCGCCACCCGCGGCGACGACGTCCGCCTGGTCGCGTCCCGGTCCGCCGCCGGCGGCCGCCCGGACCTCTCGCTCGACCTCACCCTCGACGGCGCCGCCGCGGTGCAGATCGACGGTGCGACGCACCCCGTCCCCGACGGCAGCACCACCGTGGCGGAGGCGCTCGACGCCCTCGGCGTGACGCTGCAGCCGCTCGACCGGGTCAGCGTGCAGCGCGCCGGCAGCACCGTGACCGTCGTCGTGAACCGCGTCGTGATCCAGGACGTCACCACCACCCACGAGGTGCCGTTCAACGCCGTCGAGCAGAACGACGCGTCGCTGTACGTCGGCGACTCGAAGGTCACCACGGCCGGCGTCGTCGGCGTCCGGACCGTCGTCGACCGCGTCACCACCGTCGACGGCCAGGAGACCGGCCGCGAGACGCTGTCCGACGCGGTGACCCAGGCGCCCGTCGACCAGGTGACCAACATCGGCACCAAGAAGAAGCCGGTCGCCACCACGCCCAAGGCGTCGTCCTCCGCGCCCTCCGCCGGCACCCCGGCGGTCGGCGGCGGCGACGCGGCCGGCCTCAACTGGGCCGCCCTGGCCGCGTGCGAGTCGGGCGGCAACCCGTCGATCGTCTCGGCGTCCGGCAAGTACCACGGGCTGTACCAGTTCTCGGTCGCCACGTGGAACGCCGTCGGCGGCTCCGGCCTGCCCTCGCAGGCCTCGGCCGACGAGCAGACCGCCCGCGCGCAGATGCTCTACAACCGCTCCGGCGCCGGCCAGTGGCCGGTCTGCGGGTCGCGCCTGTTCGGCTGACACCGCACCCGCGGGCAGCCGGGTAGGCTCGCCCGCATGTCCTCCAGCACCGGCCCCGTCGCACCCGCGGCGGGGCCGTTGCTCGGTCCGGCCGAGATCCGCGCCCTCGCCGAGCGCGCCGGCATCCGCCCCACCAAGACGCTCGGGCAGAACTTCGTCCTCGACGGCGGCACCGTCCGCAAGATCGTCCGGCAGGCCGACGTCGTCGCCGGCGAGCGGGTCGTCGAGGTCGGCCCGGGCCTCGGCTCGCTGACGCTCGGACTGCTCGAGGCGGGCGCCGACGTCGTGGCGGTCGAGATCGACCCGGTGCTCGCGGGACTGCTGCCGGACACCGTGCGCCGGCACGTCCCGGGCGCGGTCGTCGACACCGTCGACCTGCCGGACGTGCCCGTACCCGCCGCCGGCGGGCCCGACCCCGCCCCCGGTCCCCCGCCGCACCCCTCGCTCACGGTCGTCCGCGGCGACGCGCTCGACGTGCGCGCACTCCCCGGGCGGGCGCCGACCGCGCTGGTCGCGAACCTGCCGTACAACGTGTCGGTGCCCGTGCTGCTCACGTTCCTCGAGCACTTCCCGACGCTCGAGCGGGTCCTCGTCATGGTGCAGGCCGAGGTCGCCGACCGCGTCGCCGCCCCGCCCGGGAGCCGCACCTACGGCGTCCCGTCGGTCAAGGCCGCCTGGTACGCCTCCGCCCGGCGCACCGCGACCGTCGGCCGGTCCGTGTTCTGGCCGGTGCCGAACGTCGACTCCGCCCTAGTCCGCCTCGACCGGCGCGAGCCCCCGGCCACCACGGCGACCCGCGAGCAGGTGTTCGCCGTCGTGGACGCGGCGTTCGCGCAGCGGCGGAAGATGCTCCGCTCCGCCCTCGCGACCCTCGCCGGCGGCAGCGAGGCGGCCACCCGCGCCATCGAGGCCGCCGGGGTCGACCCGCAGGCTCGCGGCGAGGCGCTCGACGTCCTCGCACTCGCCCGCGTCGCCGAGCAGCTGCACGCGCCCGCGGCGGGCTGACCTCGCCCGACGCCGTCGGCGGTCCGCGCCGCCGTCGCGCGCCGGCCCGTCGCCGCCGGGACGCGCCGGACGCGCCCGGACCTGGCACAGTGGTCCCCGTGACCGACCTGCGCCTCGCCCCCCGCACCGGCCGTGAGGTCCGCGTCCGGGCGCCCGGCAAGGTCAACCTGTCGCTCCGCGTCGGCCCGCGCCGCCCCGACGGGTACCACCCGCTGGCGACCGTGTTCCAGGCCGTGTCGGTGTACGAGGACGTCGTGGCCTCCGCGTCGCCGGACCTGCGCGTCACGGTCTCCGGTCCCCAGGCCGACCTGGTCCCCACCGACGCGAGCAACCTCGCCCTCCGCGCCGCCCGCGCGCTCGCCGCCCGCACCGGGATCGACGAGGGCGTGCACCTGCACCTGCACAAGGGCGTCCCGGTCGCGGGGGGCATGGCAGGGGGCTCCGCCGACGCCGCCGCCGCGCTGCTCGCCTGCGACGCGTTCTGGGGCACGGCGCTGAGCCGCGAGGAGCTGCACGAGGTCGCGGCCGAGCTCGGCTCCGACGTGCCGTTCCTGCTGATGGGCCAGACCGCCGTCGGCTCCGGCCGCGGCGACCTGCTCACGGCCGCGCTGAGCCGCGGCGAGTACCACTGGGCCTTCGGCGTGCGTGACGAGGGACTGTCGACGCCCCGGGTCTACGAGGAGTTCGACCAGCTCGCCGCCGGCCGCGACGGACTGGACTCCGACGGGGACGTCGCGCTGCTGCAGGCGCTCCGGGCCGGCGACGCCCCCGCGCTCGGCGTGCTCCTGCACAACGACCTGCAGGACGCGGCGGTCGAGCTCGCACCCGGCCTGGTCGAGACGCTGGCGGTCGCCGAGGACGCCGGCGCGCTCGGCGTGGTCGTCTCCGGCTCGGGGCCGACCGTGGCCGCGCTAGCCCGCAGCCGGCAGCACGCGCTCGTCATCGCGGCGGCGATGACCGCGGCGGGCGTGGCCGACTCCGTGCTCACCGCGTCGGGGCCGGTGCCGGGTGCGCGGCTCGTCGCGGGGTCGGACGTCCTCTAGGGCGCCGTGCCCGCGCGCGTGCCGGCGGCCGGAGCGATCTGCCGCAAGGGCAGCAGCGGGTAGGGCCCGCCGTCACCGTCGAGGGCGGAGCGACCCACCTCGACGAAGCCGCGCCGGGCGTAGAAGGCCCGCGCCCCGTGGTTCTGCTCGTTGACGGCGAGCTCGACCACCGGCCGACCCGCCGTCGCGTGCCCCAGGAGCGTCGACCCGACCCCGCTGCCGTGCACGTCCGGGTCGACGAACAGCATCTCGACGCGAGCGCCGTCGCCGGCGACGGTGACGGTGACGAACCCGAGCACCCGACCCTGCCGCTCGGCGAGCGTCACCGTCAGGGCCGGGAGCCCGACACGGACGACGCCCTCGTAGCGGTCAACGTCCCCCGGTGCGAGGAAGTCGCGCGTCGCGAGCACCGCCCGGCGCCGCACGGCCACGAGCGCCGACGCGTCGTCCGGCCCGGCCGCGCGCAGGGCGGGCTCGTCCGCGCGCGGTACCGGCTCGTCCGCGCTCTCCGCGTCGCCTCGCGCCCGTCGCCCGCGCCGGCCCCGGGCGCTGGCCGGGTCAGTACGGCGGGAAGTCGTCTTCCGGGGCGTGCGGGGCAGGTGGGTGCGGTGCGGGGGCGGGCGAGGCGGACGCGTGCGGGGCAGGTGCGCCCGGCAGCGCCCCGGACGTGGAGCTGTCCGACGGGACCCCGCAGGGAGATGGGTCGGGCGGGGTCGCGGGCGTGGGTGGGTCGGTCGGGGGCGCGGGTGCGGGTGTGCGCAGGCGTCGGGGTCCGGTGAGGTGCTGGGTGGGGTGGTCGGTCCCGGGGCGGGTGCGGTAGGTGTGGCCGGTGGGGTCGGTCCACTCGTGGACGCCGGGTTCGGGTTGATGCAGGGCGAACCGGGCGTGGTGCTTGGCGCGGTGGTGGCGGGGGCAGGTGGGGCCGAGGTTGGTGTGGCTGGTGCGCCCCGGGGGGTGGGGGTCGTCGGGTGCGGGCGCCCAGTCCTGGGTGTGGTCGAGGTCGCAGTGGTGGGCGGGCACGGGGCAGCCGGGGAAGGTGCAGGTGCGGTCGCGGTGCCGGACGTGGTCGGCGAGGGCTGCCGGTGGCCGGTAGGTGGTGCGTCCGACGTCCAGGACGGTGCCGGACAGGTCGTCGGTGACCAGCCGCCGCCAGACCCCGCCCTGGGCCAGGGCGCGGGCGGTGGTGGCGTCGATCGGGCCGTGCCCGGCGAGGTCGGCGGGGGTGTCGTCCTGGCCGATCAGGGTCGACAGCGGCACGGTGACCAGGACGTGGGTGCGCGGGTCACGCGTCGCGGCCCGGCCGGCGTCGGGCGAGGTCGAGGACCGCACGTCGGCGCCGGACACGGTCCCGGTCGATGCGAGCTCGTCGGTGTCGCGTGGGCTGGGCAGGTAGCCGGGGGTGGTGGCGGGCGACGCGCCGGCAGCGGCCAGGGCGGTCGCGGGTGTGCCGGTCAGCACGCAGTCGACGAGGGTGTCGATGCGCAGCTGGTCCAGCGTGCGGGGGTCCCCGGCGGCGCGCGCGGAGCGGGCCGCGCCCTGCAGGGCGGTGTCCAGGCCGATCGCGTGCTCGGCGGGCAGCACGAGGTGCATCTCGGCCATCTGGTCCGGCAGCGCCCGCGGGTGGGTCACGCGCCGCGCGGCCCGGGCGGCGTCGCGCCGGTCCTGGGCGTGCTCGGGGTCGACCCGCAGCAGCGCCCGCTCCAGGTCCACCCTGACCTGGGCCACGGTCGAGTGCGGCGCCCTCGGCAGCACGTAGTCCTGCACCGGCCCGGACACCCACGCGACCTGGTCCCCCAGCCGCGCGGCGATCACCCGGGCCGCCGGCACGCTGATCCGCCCCTGCCGCAACGCGGCGCCGGTCTCGGCCAGGGCGCCGGCGAAGTCCGCGCCCTCGCGGATCAGCGCCGCGGTGTCCTGCGGCGACCGCTTGAGCCGCGCCGACAACGTCATCGCCGCGACCCGCTGCGACGTCAGCCCGACACCCCGGCCCCGGGGAGCACGCGGGTCGAGCCGGGGGCCCATCCCCTGGCGGCGCGCGAGCTCGGCCGCCACCCCCGCCAGCCCCGCGTGCGCCCACCCCGACATCCGGGTGTACGCGGCGGCGACCTCCGCCAGGTCGAAGTCGTCCAACGACCGCGGGTCCAGCGCGCCCAGCAGCCGGGCCAGTGGCACCCCCGTGGGGGTGCGGTCCAGGGCCTCGGTCAACCGCTCCGGACGGGGTAGGTCCGGGTCCAGGAAGTCCGCCACCACCGCGGGATCGGCGGCACCCACGACCGCGTCGGCAGCGCCCGGCACCGCGTCGACGGGACCCGGCACCGCGTCGACGACACCCGCCGCGGCGTCGACAGCGCCCATCCCGCGGTCCCCGCGAGCGTCGGACTCGCCCGCGCCGCAGGTGCAGCCGCACCCGCACGGCAGCACCCCCGGACGCGGCGCAGGGCCGGGCTCGGGGACGGATTCATGCAGGTCAGCGGGCATGTCACCACCCTAGGGACACCCCCTGACACTTCCGGCTCGACGGTCCACCCGGCTGGGGACCACGCACGCACCCGCGCCTGTGGAGGACTCGGCGCCCGCTGGCAGCGCGCCAGGCACCCCCGCACGGCGCCGCGAGCGCGCCCCGCTGCCCCGACCCCGCGCCGGAGCGGCCGTCAGTCCTCGCGCGAGACCTCGCCCGACCCCTCGATGCGCTGCGTGACCTCCGGGTCGCCCGCGTAGGACACCGAGCCCGAGCCCTCGATCGACACGGCCAGCCGCCGGGTCGCGTGCACCTCGACGTCGCCGGAGCCCTCGATCGACACGTCGACCTCGTCGGCGCGCAGCCGGTCCGCGTCCACCCCGCCCGAGCCCTCGATCCCGATGGCCAGCGTGTCCGTGCGGCCTCCGAGCTCGACGTCGCCCGAGCCCGCGATCCGCAGCGCGACGGACTCGGCGTCCACCCCGGTCAGGTCGACCGAGCCGGAGCCCTCGACCGAGAGCCGCAGCCCGTCGCCCGTGACGTCGTCCGCCGTGACGTCGCCGGACCCGGAGACCACCAGCTCGGCGACCTCCCCGAGGACCAGCTCGTACGACACGTCGCCCCAGGAGCCCACGCCGAACGACTGCCGCGAGTCGAGCACCAGCACGCCGTCCCGCACCTCGGACACCAGCCGGTCCTGGGTGCCCTCGCGCGCGGTGACCGTGAGGGACGGGGTGGTCCCGCGGCGGATCGTCAGGTCGCCCGAGGTCGCCAGCTGCACCGCGGTCACGTCCTCGATGTCGACGTCCCGGGTCACGACCGGGCCGCGCGGGGCGCCGGCGCACGCCGCGAGGCCGAGCACCAGCGCCGCCCCCACGGCCGCCGCCGTCGTCGCCCGGGCCGCCGTCGTCCTGGTGCCTCGCATGGTCCGTCCCCTCGTGCCGCCGCGGGCGCGAGGAGGTCCCGCGCGCCGTCACGTCCGAGGCTCCCAGGTCGGGGCGCGGCGGCGGCATCCGGTACGCCCCTGAGTCGACCCTGAACGGACCCTGGCGACGCGTGGGGTTCGCCCGCGCAGGGCTCACCCCAGCCGGGTCAGCCCCTTGCGCAGCCCGCGCACCGCCTGCCCGATCCGCTGCTCGTTCTCGATCAGCGCGAACCGCACGTGCCCGTCGCCGCCCGGCCCGAACCCGACGCCCGGCGACACCGCCACGTCGCAGTCCCGCACCAGCATCTCGGCGAACTCGATGGACCCCAGCTCCCGGTACGGCTCGGGGATCCGCGCCCAGGCGAACATCGTCCCCTTCGGCCGCAGGATGTCCCAGCCGATCCGGGACAGCCCGTCCACCAGCGCGTTCCGCCGGCTCTCGTAGACCGCCGACAGCTCGGCCGGGTAGTCCGTCGCCTCGTTCAGGGTCACCGTCGCGGCGATCTGGATCGGCTGGAACGTCCCGTAGTCGAGGTACGACTTGAGCTTCGCGAGCGCGCCGACGACGTCCTTCCGGCCGACGAGGAACGCCACCCGCCAGCCGGCCATCGAGTACGACTTGGTCATCGAGTACAGCTCGACGGCGACCTCGGTCGCGCCGACGCACTGCATGATCGACGGCGGGGTCCAGCCGTCGAAGCACATGTCGGCGTACGCCAGGTCGTGCACCAGCACGACGTCGCGCTCCCGCGCCCAGTCGACGAGCCGCTGCAGGTCGTGCAGCTCGACGGTGGTGGTCGTCGGGTTGTGCGGGAACGACAGCACGATGACGCGCGGCTTCGGCCACCCGAGGTCCCAGGCCTCCATGACCCGGTCCACGTAGCCCGCCCCGTCGGTGCCGTCGCCGATCGGCACCTGCCGGGCGTCGGCGCCCGCGAAGTACGGGCCCCAGATGTGGATCGGGTACGACGGCGTCGGGACCAGCGCCGCGTCGCCGGGCTGGAGCAGCACCCACATGAGGTGGCTGAACCCCTCCTTGGCCCCGATGGTCGAGATGATCTCGGTGTCCGGGTCCAGGGTCACGCCGAACCGGCGCAGGTAGTGGTCGGCCACCGCCTGCCGCAGCTTCGGGATGCCGCGGGACGCGGAGTACCGGTGGTTCCGGGTGTTGTGCGCCGCCTCGGCCAGCTTCTCGACGGCTACCTGCGGGCTGGGCAGGTCGGGGTTGCCGAAGCCGAGGTCGACCACGTCGCGGCCGGCGCGCCGCGCCTCGACCTTGAGCGTGTCGATGATCGTGAACACGTAGGGCGGCAGGCCGGGGATGCGACGGAACTCCATGGCCCGACGCTAGTGCGCCCGGCGGTGCGGGGGTACGCGCCGCGCGCGGCGAACCGGCATGATGCAGTGTCCGGCGGAGCGTCCGGCCGAGGAGGATCCACCCATGACCAGCACCGCGGCGCCCGCGCCGACCCCGGTGACCGTGCGCGGCACGGCGATCGGCACCGGCCGGCCCAAGGTGATCGTGCCCCTGACCGGCGGCACCGTCGACGAGCTGCTCGCCCAGGCCGCCGCCGTGGTCGCCGCCGGGCCCGACGTCGTCGAGTGGCGGGTGGACCACCTCGACGACGGCCGTGTGACGCCGGAGGCCGCCGCCGCTGCCGGCACCGCCCTGCGCGGGGTGCTCGGCGGCCTGCCGCTGCTCGTCACGATCCGCACCGCGCACGAGGGCGGGCTCGCGGACGTCACCGACGAGGCGTACGCCGCCGCCTACCGGGCGGTCCTCGCGACGGGCGTGGTCGACCTGCTCGACGTCGAGGTCATGCGGGACCCGGGCACGGTGCGGGCGCTGGTCGACCTCGCGCACGCCGCCGGCGCGGTCGTGGTCGCGTCCAACCACGACTTCGGCGCCACGCCCGCGCGGGAGGAGATCGTCCGCCGGCTGCTGCACATGGCCGAGCAGGGCGCCGACGTGCTCAAGATCGCCGTCATGCCCCGCGACCCCGGCGACGTGCTGACGCTGCTGGCCGCGACGTGGGAGACGGCGCAGCGCACCGACCGGCCGCTCATCACGATGTCGATGGCGGGCACGGGGGTCGCGTCGCGCGTCGCGGGTGGCGTGTTCGGGTCGGCGGCGACGTTCGGGACGGTCGGGCCGGCGTCGGCGCCGGGGCAGGTCGAGCTGGGCGCGCTGCGCGCGGCGCTCGACGTGGTGCACGGGGGCTGACGAGCCCGGGCTCCCGGCGAGCCCGCCCGACGCCCCGCCGTCAGCGCCCGGCGCGCGCCGCCAACGCCGCCGCGTACAGGTCCCGCTTGGGGATGCCCGCGACCTGGGCGACCTCGGCCACGGCGTCCTTGAGCCGCTCCCCGCCGTCCGCCCGGGCGAGCACCTCCGCGACGAGGTCCGCCTCCGAGGCCACCTCGCGCGCGGGGGCGCCGGCCACGACGACCGCGATCTCGCCGCGCACCTCGCCCGCCGCGGCCCACGCCGCCAGCGCGCCCAGCCCGTCCCGGACGACCTCCTCGTAGGTCTTGGTCAGCTCCCGGCACACCGCGGCGGGCCGGTCCGCGCCGAACGCGGTCGCCATGTCAGCGAGCGTCGCCGCCAGCCGGTGCGGGGCCTCGAAGAACACCATCGTCCGCGGCTCGCGCTCCAGGGCGGTCAGCGCGCGGGCCCGCTCCCCCGGCTTCCGCGGCGGGAACCCCTCGAAGCAGAACCGGTCGGTCGGCAGCCCGGACAGCGCGAGGGCGGTGAGCACGGCGCTCGGCCCGGGCGCCGCCGTCACCGTGAGACCCGCCTCGACCGCCGCGGCCACGACGCGGAACCCCGGGTCGGACACCGCGGGCATGCCCGCGTCCGTGACGACCACGACCGTCCCGCCGCCGCGCACGACGTCGAGCAGCTCCGGCGTCGTCGCCGCCTCGTTGTGCTCGTGGTGGCTGACCACCCGCCCGCCGACCGTGACACCCATGCGCGTCGCGAGCGCCCGCAGCCGCCGGGTGTCCTCCGCCGCGACGACGTCGGACTCCTCGAGCAGCCGGCGCAGCCGGGGCGAGGCGTCCTCCACGTCGCCGATCGGGGTCGCCGCGAGCACGAGCCGGCCGGTGCCGGGAGCCTGGGGGGTCACGCGGGCCAGCCTGCCACCTCCGCGGCGGTCCCCGCGCCGCGGCCCCGCGTCCGCGCCACGCACCCACCGCCCCGTCGACGACGCGACCCCGCAGGTCCCGCCCAGGCGGCGCCCCTACGATGGCGACCGTGCCGCAGCCCGACCCCGTGCCCGACGAGCCGGGTCCCCGCGACCCCTCCGACGCGCCGGACAGCGGCGGCCTCGGGCGCGACGCCCCGGACGCGGGCGAGCGGCGGTTCCCGCCCGTCGTCCCGCCCGGCCCCGACGACGACCCCGCGGCCCCTCCCACCACCGGCACCGTCACGACGGACGCCGCCCCGCCCGGCGGCGCCACCCCCGGCGGCGCCACCGCACCCGAGGGCACCGGCCGGCACGGCCACGCGGTCCCCACCCCGGCGGCGGGGACGCTCGTCATCCGCGCCGGCGAGGACCCCGACCGCGAGGACGACCCCGGCCTCTCGACCCACGACCGGCTGCTGGTCTCGCTCCTGGGCGCCCGCACGCTCCTGCTCGGCGCGACCCGCCGGGCCCGGGTCACCGGGTGGCTGTGGCCGCTCGCGGTGACGCTGCTCGGCGGCGTGCTCCGGTTCTGGAACCTCGGCCGCCCGCACGAGCTGGTCTTCGACGAGACCTACTACGTCAAGCAGGCGTACTCGCTGCTGCGGCTCGGCTACGAGGGGTCCTGGGGCGACGACGCCAACGCGCTGTTCGCGCAGGGGGACGGCTCCGCGCTCGGCACGTCGCCGGAGTACGTCGTGCACCCGCCGGTCGGGAAGTGGCTGATCGCGCTGGGCATCCAGCTCGGCGGCGGGATCGGGTCGGCGACCGCCTGGCGGCTCGCGTCGGCCGTCGTCGGGACGCTCGCCGTCCTCATGGTCGCCCGGATCGCGCGCCGGCTGTTCGCGTCGACCGCGCTCGGGACGGTCGCGGGGCTGCTCATGGCCGTCGACGGCGAGGCGATCGTGCACTCCCGCACGGGGCTGCTGGACAACTTCGTCATGTTCTTCGCGCTCGCCGCGTTCGGGGCGCTGCTGCTCGACCGGGACCAGGCCCGCCGCCGCCTGGCCGCCCGGACGGCGGCGGTCCTCGACTCCGGGGCGGAGCTGGGCCTCGGCCCGCGGCTGGGCTGGCGGTGGTGGCGGTTCGCGGCGGCCGTGCTGCTGGGCCTGTGCATCGGGACCAAGTGGTCGGGCCTGTACTTCCTGGCCGTCTTCGGGCTGCTGTCGGTGGCCTGGGACGCCTCCGCGCGCCAGTCGGTCGGGGTCCGCGCGTGGCTGCCGGCGACGCTCTGGCGGGACGCGGTCCCGGCGGGGTTCATCGTGGTGCTCACCGCCGCGGGCACGTACCTCGGAACCTGGGCGTCCTGGTTCGCCCACCCCGGCTCGTACCTGCGGCAGTGGGCCGTCGACAACCCCGGCGAGGGCGTGACCTGGCTGCCGCCCGCGCTGCGCTCGCTGTGGCACTTCCACGCCCAGATGTGGGAGTTCCACACGCACCTCACCGCCGAGCACGCGTACGCCGCGCACCCGCTGGGCTGGATCATCCAGTGGCGGCCGACGTCGTTCTACTACCCCACCGAGGTGTCCGGCCTGACCGGGTCCGCCGCGCGCGAGCTCTGCGGGGCGGACGCCTGCTCCCAGGCGATCACCTCGCTCGGCAACCCGGTGATCTGGTGGCTCGGCGCGCTGGCGCTGCTGGTCGCCCTGTACCGGCTGCTCGTCCGCCGGGACTGGCGCGCGGGCGCGGTGCTGTCCGGCATCGCCGCCGGCTGGCTGCCCTGGTTCCAGTACACCGAGCGGACGATCTTCACGTTCTACTCGATCGCGTTCACGCCCTGGGTGGTGCTGACGCTGACCTACGTGCTGGCGCTGCTCGTGCAGGGCCGGGACGAGCGCCAGCGCCGCCGGGGGCTGGTGGCCACCACGGCGGTGCTGGTCGTCGTCCTCGCGGTCAGCGCGTTCTTCTACCCGATCTGGACCGCGTGGGTCGTGCCGTACGACTTCTGGCACGTCCACATGTGGCTGCGGTCCTGGATCTGACGACCGCCGTCAGCCGAGCTCGACGGCCCAGTCGACCTGCGGGCTCGGGTACCAGGCGTACCCCTCGGCGTCCCAGTACGGCCCGTGCGCGGCGACCCGGGTCGCGAAGTCGTCCCAGTCCCGGCGGTCGGCCGGCGTCCACGCGACCTCGGCGACGGCCGCGAGCCGGGGCAGCAGCATCGTCATGAGGTCGTCGAGGCTGCGCAGCGTCTCGGTCCACACGGTCGCCTCGACCCCGATCACGGAGCCCTCCGGCAGGCCCGGCACCAGCGCGGTCGGCTCCCAGGCGTAGGCGTCGCGCAGCTCGATGTGCCCGGCCCACTCCAGCCCGAGCGCCGTGTCCCCGTCGTACTTCATGTCGAGGTACGCCTTCGAGCCTGGCGACATCAGCAGCCGCGCCCCCGCCTGCGCCGCGGCGACGATCGGCGCGGGGTCCATCCGGGTGTCCCAGTACTGCACGACCGTGCCCGGCTCGAGCGGCGTGGTGGCGATCTCCTGCCAGCCGACCACCTGCTTGCCCGCGGCACGCACGGCGTCGGAGGCCATCCGCACGAGGCGCGCGTACTCGTCGCGCTCCATCGTGTGCACCTCGTCGCCGCCGATGTGCACGTACTCCCCCGGCGTCACGGCCGCGACGTCGCCGAACACGTCCCGCAGGAACGGCTCGGTGGTCGGCAGGTCGGCCGTGAGCCGGCTGAAGCCGACCTCGATGCCGGTGTACGCCTCGGCCGGCTCGCCCGACGGCGTCAGCTCGCCGTACGCGTGCAGCGCCGCGTTCACGTGGCCCGGCACGTCGATCTCCGGCACCACCCGCACGCCGCGCGCGGCCGCGTACGCGACCAGCGCCTGGAACTCCTCGGTCGTGAAGTAGCCGCCCGGGTCGCCGTCGACCGCCGTGCCGCCCGAGCGCGCCGCCAGGTCCGGCCGGGACGGCAGGTCGAGCCGCCAGCCCTGGTCGTCCGACAGGTGCAGGTGCAGCACGTTGAGCTTGTACGCCGCCATCAGGTCGACGACGACCCGCAGGTCGTCCGGCCCGAAGAAGTGCCGCGCCACGTCCACGGACAGGCCCCGCCAGCCGTGCACCGGCTCGTCCTCGACGTGCACCGGCCAGGCGGCGAACGTGCCGTCGTGCGGCCGCAGGACCTGGTGCAGCGTCGCCAGCCCGCGCATGAGGCCCTCGGCGGTGCCCGCGGCGACCCGGACCAGGTCCTCGGCGACGTCGAGGTGGTACTGCTCCCCCGACAGGTGCTCCGGGTCGAGCACGAACGCGACGTCGCCCGGCTGCGTGGGCTCCGCGACGTCGCGGTAGCGCACCTCGACGGTGCTGCCGGAGATGCGGCTGAGCTGCTCGGCGGCGAGCACGCCCAGCGCGACCTCCGCGGGGCTGACGCCCGTGGTGACGGTGGTCGCGGCGGAGACGACGAACGGCGCACCCTCGGCCTCGCGCACCAGCCTCGGTGCCGGGACGAGACGCAGGGGTGTGGTCGGAGCGGGCACGACGGTCCTTCCGGGCGACGGGACTGAACACGGGCGCACGACGGCCCGGCCCCCGCGCACCAGTGTGCCCGGTTCGTCCGGTCTCGTGGGGCGACGCGCGGGACGGGTTCGGGCGCCGCGGTCGCCGACGACCCGAGGGGGCGTCAGGCGCGCGCGACCACCGGGTCGGGCTCGGGGTCCGTCGCCGCGAGCCGGCGCGCCAGCACCGCGCAGGTCGCGAGCTGCAGCTGGTGGAACACGATCACGGGGAGCGCGACTCCCGCCGCCGCGACCGGGCCGAACAGCACGCTCGCCATCGGCAGGCCCGTCGCCAGGCTCTTCTTCGACCCGCACATGAGCAGCGCGATCCGGTCGCCGCGGGACAGCCGCAGCGCCCGCCCGCCGCTCCACGTGATCACCAGCATCGCCGCGAGCAGCACGGCGCAGACCACGACCAGCGCGACCAGCACGCCGACCGTCAGGTCGTCCCAGACGCCCGACGACTCGGCCTCCGACACCGACCCGTACGCGACGAGCAGGATCGTGCCGCGGTCGGTGATGAGCGTGACCGGCTTGTGCGCGCGGACCCACGCGCCGATCTTCGGCTGCAGGAGCTGGCCCACCACGAACGGCAGCAGCAGCTGCAGCAGCGTCGCCCCGGCCGAGCCGCCGACGGGGCCGCCCGCCCGCGACATGAGGATCCCGACCAGCAGCGGGGTCAGCACGATGCCGAGCACGTTCGACACGGTCGCGCCGGTGATCGCGCCCGCGACGTTGCCGCGCGCGATCGACGTGAACACGACGGACGACTGGATCGTCGACGGCAGCAGCGACAGGTACAGCAGACCGGTCTTGAGGTCGGCCGGCAGCACCGAGTCGGGCAGCACCTGCACCGCGAGCCCGAGCACCGGGAACAGCAGGTACGTCGACGCGAGCATCCCGCCCTGCAGGCGCCAGTTCTTCAGGCCGTCCCAGACCTCGCTCGTGGCCATGCGGGCGCCGTAGAGGAAGAACAGCAGGACGACGGCGGCGGTGGTCACGTGGTCCAGGCCGGTCGCGAAGCCGCCGGAGGCGGGGGCGAACAGCCCGAGGAGGAACACCGCGACGATCATGACGACGAGCGGGTCCACCCACGTCTTGGTCGCGGACCAGGCCCGGGACCACCGGCCCGGTCGGGACGGGATCGCTTCAGGCACCGGGTCATTCTGCCACCGCGTCACGGGACGCCCGGCCGCGGTCCGCGCGCCGGGCGGCTCGCCGGGACGTCGTCAGGAGGGCGGAAGCACGTCGTACGTCAGGTGCGCGAACTGGTCGAACCGCTCGGCCGACCGCAGCCGCAGCCGGTCCGGCCCGACCCGCCGCGGCAGCACCGGCGCCCCGCCGGTGAGGGCGGCGGGCGCCACGCTGACCTGCACCTCGTCGAGCGCCCCGGCGTCGAGGAACTGGCCCGCGAGGTCGCCGCCACCGATCACCCAGGCGTCGCCCGCGCCGGCCGCCCCGCGGATCGCCGGCAGCGCCTCCGCCACCGACCCGCGCACGAACCGGACGTCGGCACCCTCGGGCACGGGCAGGTCACGGCTCGTGAACACGTAGTACGGGCGCGCGCCGTAGTACGCCGGCCACTTCTCGGGGTGCGCGACGAGGTCCTCCTCGCGCAGCACCCACTCGTAGGTCGTCGAGCCCGACACCAGCACCCCGATGCCGGACAGGAACGCCTCGTGGTCGGGCTGGGTCGCGGAGTCGACCGAGAACAGCCAGGCGAGCGAGTTCTCCTCGTCCGCGATGAACCCGCTGAGCGACGTGGCCGTGTTGTAGATCACCCGCATGGCACCGACGCTAGCGGCGACCACCGACACGCCCGCCGGGAACGACGAAGGCCCGGGATCGAGGATCCCGGGCCTTGCCTTCAGGTGGAGCTGAGGGGATTCGAACCCCTGACCTTCTCATTGCGAACGAGACGCGCTACCAACTGCGCCACAGCCCCTTGAAGCGGTGATCAGCCTAGCACCCGTTCGAGGGTGCTCACGACACGGCTGGTCGCGGCCCTACGCACCGGCCGCGCGGCGTCGGGCGAGGACGGCGTTGAGGTCGATCGAGCCGGTCGGCTCCTCGGTCGCCGGGGCGGTGGCGCCCCCACGGGCCGGGGCCGCGTCGGAGGGCGCGGGCGTGCCGGCGGGGGTCGCGTCCGCGGGCGCGGCCGACGGGGTCGTGGACGCCGGGGCGCCGTCCGTCCCCGTCGCCGTGACCGCGGTCTGCGCGGCCGCGGGGACGGCCGCCTCGTCGAGGGTCGCCGTCGTGCGGCGCGCGGGCGCGGCGTGCGTCGAGCCCTCGACCTCGCCCAGCGGGGCGGGCTCGCGGCGCGGCGCCGGGGCCTTGGTGGCGTAGGTGGGCCGGGGCACGGCGACCGGCGTCCAGGTGTCGCCCTCGCGACCCCCGTCCCGCACCCGGGTCGAGGTCCGGACGGGGGCGTCGGCACGCACCCGCTCGATCGCCTGGGTCTCGGTGAGCGACGGGCGCACGGCGCGCCCCGCGGCGCCCTTGCGGCCCGGGCGGGCGGCCCGCTCCCGCAGCGGCGCGGTCGCCTCGTGGATCCGGCGCTGCCACTCGTCCTCGGCGAGGCGGCCCTGCACGACGGCGCGGCGGCCGAGGCCGAGCACCCCGGCGAGCAGCACCGTGGGCACCACGCCGGCGAGCACGCCGAGCGCGGTCACGCCCGCGACGACCCACCCGACGACCGTGGCGGCGAGCAGCACGCCCGCGAGGGCACCGCGCCGGCGCGCGGCGGCGCCACGGCGGGCGGTCGCGGCGGCGTGGGCGGCCTGCAGCTGCGCGGCACGACGGGCGGCGTCGGCGCCGATCCTGTCCTGGGTCCCGTGCGGTCGGTCCACCTCGGCCCCTCCCCTCTCCGTCGTCGCGAGCCGGTTCCCCGTCCCCGGGGTCAGCAGCCCGGCCCGCTTCTCCACCGGGCCGCAGTCCTGCCGGACCCCGCCCGCCACCTCCGCGCGCCGCCGGCGGCCGGACCCCTCCGGGCCGGTCACGGCGAGCACCCGCAGGGCGTCGGAGAACCGGTCGTCGGTCCGCGACTCCAGCAGCTGCTGCCGGTGCCGCAGCTTGTGCGGCACCAGGTACGCGATCCACAGGCCGACCACCACGAGGGCGGCTGGTCCGGCGAATTCGTACACTCCACGACGGTAGGTGCGGCGCAGGCACCGACCCCGGACCCGTCGCGGCGTGTCGAGCGGCCCGCCGCGTGAAAATCACACCGATGTCATTCGGCGGGCCGAGCACAGCCTGCCACACCCGGACGAACCCGGGCAGAGCGGACGGATCGGTCAGACGTCCGAGGACCGCCGCGCGTGCCAGCGCGCCAGCAGCCCGCGCGGCACGTCCTCCGTCGTCAGGGCGAACGTGCGGTGGTCGCACCACGCGCCCTGGATGTGCAGGTACCGCTCCCGGAGGCCCTCGTCCCGGAACCCGAGCTTCTCGACCACGCGCAGCGACGGCCGGTTCTCCGGGCGGATGTTCACCTCGACCCGGTGCAGCCCGAGCGCCGTGAAGCAGTGGTCGGTCGCCAGCGCCACCGCGGTCGGCGTGATCCCCCGGCCCGCGACGTGCTGCGCGACCCAGTAGCCGACCGACGCCGAGTAGAGCGACCCGTAGGTGATCCCCGAGACGGTGAGCTGGCCGACCAGCTCCCCGGCGTGCTCGATCGCGAACGGCAGCGAGGTCCCCGAGCGGGCCTGCCGGTCGAGCGTCCGCACGAACTGCCCGAACGTCGGCCGCCGACCCGTCACGGGCTCGGGCGACGTCGCGTCCCAGGGCTCGAGCCAGGCGGCGTTCACCGCGCGCAACCGCATCCACGCGGCCTCGTCGGACCGCCGCAGCGGGCGCAGCCGGACGTCGCCGTCGGTGAGGGCCACGGGCCAACCGCGCGGCATCAGCCCTCCAGCACCAGGCAGTGCACGACCTGCCCGGCGACGACGGCGGAGTCCTGCTCCCCCACGACGGCGAGGGCGTTGGCGTGCGCGAACCCGGTGATGGACGGGACGGCGGGGTCGCCGACGGGCGTGACGCGGTAGCCCTCGCCCGGCGTCCCGACCACGGCGGCCGGCACGAACTGCCGTACCCCCGCCGGCGACGGCCAGCCGACGTCCGCGCGCGCCGTCACCGACGGCCGGAACAGGTCGGTGTGCCCGGCCATCGCCCGCAGCGCGGGCCGGACGAACACCTCGAACGCGACCTGCGAGGCCACCGGGTGGCCCGGCAGCGCGAACAGGGGCACGGCGTCCGGCCCGTCGCCGAGGGTGCCGAACCCGTGCCGGAAGCCCGGTGCCATCGCCACCTGGTCGAACCGCACCGTGCCCAGCGGCGCGAGGACGTCGGCGAGGGTGTCGTGCTGCGACTCGGACAGCCCGCCCGTGGTCACCACGACGTCCGCGCGCACCAGCTGGTCCTCGAGCGCCTCGCTCAGCACGGCGCGGTCGTCCGGCACCACGCCCGCCCGGACCGGGGTCGCGCCCGTGTCCCGGACCGCCGCCTCGAGCGCGTGGCCCGCCGACTCGTACACGCCGCCGTCGCGCGGGGGCGTGCCGGGCTCCGCGAGCTCGGAGCCGATCGAGACGATCACGACGCGCGGCGCGGGGTGCACCCGGAGCCGGCCACGACCCGCGGCCGCGGCGGTCGCGAGCTGCCGCGCGCCGAGCCGGGTGCCCGCCGCGAGCACGACGGTGCCGCGCACGGTGTCGGCCCCGACGGCGCGGACGTGCTCGCCCGGCACCGGCACCCGGTGCAGGGCCACCCGCACGGCACCGCGGTCCGTGTCCTCGGCCGGGACCACCGCGTCCGCACCGGCCGGCACCGGGCCGCCCGACGCGATCCGCACCGCCTGGCCCGGCGCCAGCCGCAGCGCCGCCGGGTCGCCCGCGAGCACGTCGTGCGCGACCGGCAGCACCAGGGGCGCGCCCGGGGCACCGCCCCGCAGGTCGCCGGTCGCCACCGCGTAGCCGTCGCGCGCGGCGACCGGCCGGGCGGGGACGTCCGCCGGGGCCACGACGTCCTCGGCGAGGATCGTGCCGGCCGCGTCGGCGAGCACCACGTCGAGCGGGGCCACCGGTCCGACCCCGGCGAGCACCGCCGCGAGCTGGTCCTGGACGGATCTCATGCCCGCATCATGCCCGGCCATCGCGGCCCGCCGCCCACCGGCCGCGCCGGTTCAACCCCTTTGGTCCTACCCGGTGCGGGGGCGACTTGCGAGACTGGGTGCCATGAGCGCCGCTGCCCAGCCGTATCCGCACGTCTCCGACGGCAGCAGCATCACCGAGGTGAAGGACGAGTTCCGAGCCGCCATCCGCGCGGCGCGGCGCGCCCGGTCGCCCCGTCTGCGGGCCGCCGCTGCCGAGGCGTTCGTCGACGTCGTCCAGACGATCCCGGTCCTCGCGGACGCCGGGGTGGTCGCGGCCTACAGCGCCCGACCGACCGAGCCCGACACCGGCCCGCTGCTCGACGCGCTCGCGGCGCGCGGCGCCCGGGTGCTGCTTCCCGTGCTCGGCGCCGGCCTGCAGCGCGAGTGGGCGTGGTTCGCCGGGCGGCACGACCTGCTCGAGCGGGCGCCCGGCCGCCCGCCGGAGCCGTCCGGCCCCTCGCTCGGTGCCGACGCCATCGCGGAGGTCGACGTGATCGTGGCGCCCGCGCTCGCCGTCGACACCGCCGGGAACCGGCTCGGGCAGGGCGGCGGCTGGTACGACCGCGCGCTCGCGCACGCCCGCCCGGGTACGCCCGTCGTCGCGCTGGTGTTCGCCGAAGAGCTGTACGACGCCGGGACCCGGCCGCTGCCGCACGAGCCGCACGACCGGACCGTCGACATGGTCGCGACGCCCGAGCGCTGGGTGCGTCTGGGCGGCTGAGCGGAGGGCGCGCGCGGGCCCACCTCCGGGGCCTGGGCGGACGCCCGGCGAGGAATACCGCGGGCGCGCGTATCATTGGCACTCGGACAGAGGGAGTGCCAGGGGCGCGGGCGGTTCCGCCCGGCGACCGGCTCCCCGTCCACCCAGGTCACGTCATCCGCGGGAGACAGCAGTGCCCACCTACGCCTACACCTGCACCGAGTGCGGCCACGCCTTCGACATCCACCAGTCGTTCAGCGACGCGGCGCTCACCGAGTGCCCCGCCTGCGGCGGGAAGCTGCGCAAGGTGTTCTCCTCCGTCGGCGTCGTGTTCAAGGGCTCGGGCTTCTACCGCAACGACTCGCGGTCGACCTCCAGCTCCACGACCTCCGCGAGCAGCAGCAGCTCGTCGTCGAGCACGTCGTCCTCGTCCTCGTCGACCACGAGCACGGCTGCTCCGGCGCCGGCCGCGTCGACGTCCTCCTCCACGAGCGCCGCGAAGCCCGCCGCGAGCTGACGCCCGGTCCGGGGCCGCGTCCGCGGCCTCGCCGCCGGACCCGCGCCCCGAGCGGGCGCCGAGTCCTCCACAGCCCGGACGGGCGCGCACCGTCCCCAGCCGGCCGACCGGCGCGGTGCCGTCACCCCGTGGTCTGTCTAGCGTCGGCGTCGTGCCTCTCACCGACCCGCTCTCCCCGGCCGCCCGCCGCCGGCTCCGCCTCCTGACCTGGCGCGCCCGCCGGCCGGTGGCCGCGCTGTGCGCCGGGCTCGCCGCCCTGGTCGCGGTCGGGCTGCTGCGGCCCGCCGACCCGCCCTCCGCGCGGGTGCCGGTCGCGGCGCGCGCCCTGGCCGTCGGCACCGTGCTGGCGCCCGAGGACGTGCGGCTCGCCGAGGTGCCGGTCGCGCTGCTGCCGGCGGGGCTGGCCGACGAGTGGTCGGCGACCGGGTCGGATGCCGACGCGGGCGCCGCCGCGGAGGGGCGCGCGGCGGACGGGCGTGCCGCGGACGACGGGGCCGACGCCGCGGGCGCCGCGCTCGACGAGGCTGGCGCCGCCAGCACCGCGGTCGACCGAGCCGACGCCGCCGGCACCGCGGTCGACAAGGCTGGCGCCGCCGACACCGCGGTCGACAAGACTGGCGCCGCCCGCACCGCGGTCGACGGCGCAGACGACGCGGGTTCGACCCGGTCGTCGGCGGTGACGGCCCTGGCCGGGCGACGACTCGCGGTCGCGGTGCCGGCGGGCCTGCCACTCGTCGCCGAACTGCTCGTGGACGATGCCGCCACCGGGCCCGCCGGGACGGTCGTCGTGCCGGTGCGGTTCGCCGACGCCGGCGTGGCGGACGTGCTGGTGCCCGGCATGCGCGTCGACGTCGTCGCGGCCGCGCTGCACGACGGCGACGAGGCGACCAGGCTCGCCCGGGCGGCCGTCGTGCTCGCGCGACCGGGCGGGGACGGCCCCGATCCGGGCACGGGCGGCGGGCTCCTCGGCGGCGGCACGACGTCGACGGAGAGCACGCCGGTGCTCCTCGCGGTCGACCCCGACGAGTCGGTCGCCCTGACCGGCGCGGCCGCATCCCGCGTGCTCAGCGCGGTCATCGTGGGATGATGCGGACATATCGCCGCAGCACACCGGGGGACCTCACCGCATGAGCGACGCACTGAACAAGGGCCTGCGCACCGCGACCGAGGGCGCCAGGGGCGCCGGCAAGGTCCTGCAGGGGTTCAAGGACTTCATCTCTCGCGGGAACGCGATCGAGCTGGCCGTCGGCGTGGTGATCGGCGCGGCGTTCAGCACCGTCATCGCCGCCATCCAGAACGGGTTCATCTCGCCGCTCATCGCGATGATCTTCGGCAAGCCGGACATCTCGGAGATCTGGGTGATCGGGCCGATCAACAAGGCCACGATCGACATGGGCCTGATCCTCAACGCCCTGCTGCAGTTCCTCATCACCGCCGCGGCGATCTACTTCTTCATCGTGCTGCCGCTCAACAAGCTGGCCGAGCGCCGCAAGCGTGGCATCGAGGCGGAGCCCGCGCGGCCGTCCGAGGACATCCTGCTGCTGCAGGAGATCCGCGACCTGCTGGCCGCCCAGTCGAGCCCGGCGCTGACCCAGGACACCGCGGGCTCCCCCGCACCCGGGACTGCCGGGACCTCCGGTGCCTCCGGCCCGGCGGCCCCGGGCGTCACGGGCCGCTCGACCGGGACCGGCGACCCGGGCCACCCGCCCCTCGCCTGACCGCCCTCCGCCTCACGCGCCGGCGCTCCCGCGCCACCCGGTCCCCGCCCTGACCGCCCGCCCGCTCACGCTCCGGCGCCGCGCCACGCTGGCCCCGCCCGGCGGGCCGCTCGCCGCGCCCGCACGACGCCGGCCGCGCCCGCCGAGATCGGTGCACCGTGTCGAGATCCGTGCGCCGTGTCGAGATCGGTGCTTCGCGTCGAGATCGGTGCGGCGGATTCCTATGGTCGCTGCAACTTCCGGGGAGGTTGCGATGGTGCGCGGGGTTCGTCTGAGTGGTGAGGTCCGGTCGCGGGTGGTGGAGCTGGTGCTGGCGGGGGCGTCGGTATCGGCGGCGGCGCGTGCGGTGGGGGTGGCGCTGTCCACCGTTCAGCCTTGGGTGGCACGTGCGGTGGGTGAGCCGATGGCGCTGGGCGCGCGTGGCGGGCTGCGGCCGGCGTTGCCGCCTGCGCGTGGCCCCGCGGGCAGATTCCTGGCCGCTGAGGATCGGGCGGTGATCCAGGTCGGCCTGGCCCAGCGGCTGACGCTGGCGGCGATCGGGGCGTTGATCGGACGGGACAAGTCCGTGGTGTCCCGGGAGGTCGCGCGCGGGCGTGGCCCGGACGGGGTCTACCGGTCCGCGGCCGCCGAGCGGTCCGCGGCGCGGCGTCGGGCCCGGCCCAAGGAGTTCAAGCTGGCCGCGAACCCGGCGTTGGGTGCGCAGGTCGAGACGTGGATGGACGACGGGTGGTCACCCGGGCTGATCGCGAAGGTGCTGAAGGTCGAGCACCCCGGCGAGGATGCTTGGCAGGTGAGCCACGAGACGATCTATCAGGCGCTGTATGTCCAGGCCCGGGGGAACCTGCGCCAGGACCTGGCCCAGCGGCTGAAGACCGGGCGGACCACCCGCAAGCCGCGCGGGCGGGCACCGGTCGGATCCGCCGCGACGTTCGCCGGCGCGTTGCGGATCAGCCAGCGTCCGGCGGAGGTCGCCGACCGGGCCGTGCCCGGGCACTGGGAAGGCGACCTGATCATGGGCGCGCGCAACGCCTCGGCGATCGGGACGCTGGTCGAGCGCTCGACCCGGTTCGCGATCCTGCTGCTCCTGCCCGGTCCCCGGACCGCCGAGGCCGTCGCCGAGGCGATGATCGCGCAGATGAGCGACCTGCCCGCTCACCTGCGCCGATCGATCACCTGGGACCGCGGCAGCGAGATGGCCGCCTACGACCGCATCCAGCTCGACCTGCAGGCACCGATCTACTTCGCCGACCCGCACTCACCCTGGCAGCGAGGCAGCAACGAGAACACCAACGGGCTGCTGCGGTTCTGGTTCACCAAGGGCACCGACCTCGCCACCTGGACCGCACCCGAGATCCGCCGAGTCCAAGACACCCTCAACGCACGCCCGCGACCCACCCTCGGCCTACGAACCCCCGCGCAAGCACTCGCCGACCTCCTCCAGGCCACACCCGGCTCACCCGAAGTTGCAACGACCTCTTGACCCGACCTGCTTTGCGCCGAGATCGGTGCCTAGAACCACCGATCTCGGCCGGAAGCACCGATCTCGTCGCAGCCGGCACGGGTCACCAGTGCGGCGGGACGTCCCGGCGCAGGCGGTCGTCGTTGGAGTCGCCGCGGTCGTCGCCCCAGCCCGTGTCGGAGTCGTCGGCGCTGCGGCTCGGGATGAGCGGGGAGTCGTCGACCGGACGGCGGGGTCGGTCCGTGGGCTCGGGGCCCTGCTCGGTCGGAGTGGTCACCCGCCCAGTGTCCCACCCCGCGCGCCGACCACCCGGGCCGCGGCACCGCGCCTCGACCCCGCCCGCTCGCCGAGTTCGGTGGCTCTCGCCGGGTTCGGTGGACCTCGACGAGTTCGGTGGCTCTCGCCGAGTTCGGTGGCTCTCGCCGAGTTCGGTGCGTGCAGCCACCGAACTCAGCGCCGAGCACCGAACTCGCCGACGCCGCCCACGTGGCGCGCGCGGCCGCGCCTCGTCGCGGGCGCTGCGCCCTCCGGGGAGCCCGCGGCGCCGCCCCGCGAGATAGGACCTCCGCTCCGAGATAGGACCGTCGACGGTCCTATCTCGGCGAGACGGTCCGATCTCGGCGGAGCGGTGACCGGCGCTGCGGTCCTGGGCTGTCCCCGGCGGCCGGCCCGCGCACCCTGACGCCTCGGTCCTCGGCGCACCCCGGTCCGCGCGCCGGGAACCCGCGCCCCGCCGCGGCCGACGCGACGCCGTCAGCGGGTGGCGCGGGTGACCGCGGCCGAGACGACCGAGTCGACCCGGGCGCCGCGGCGCGTGATGCCGAGCTCGGCGCGCAGGGCCGCGGCGAGCTCGTCCGGGGTGCGGTCCGTGCCGTCGGACACCAGCCAGGCGACGAGGTCGTCGAGCTGGTCGTCGGAGTAGGCGCTGATCGGCAGGCCCGCTCGCACGTCGGGGCGCGGGCCGCCCGGGACGGCGAGCGTCGGCTGCACGGCGCGGACGGCGCCGGTCATCGGCGCGGCCGCCTCCATGACGCCCGGGATCTGCGCGGCGGTCGCCGGGGCGGCCGACGAGGCCGGGCGCTCCTGCGACGAGCCGGCACCCGGCGCGCCCGGCGCGCCCGGCGCACCCGGCGCACCCGGCGCATCGGGCGCACCCGCCGCCCC
>NZ_JAGXJG010000150.1:0-485 GCF_019091725.1 Cellulomonas sp. GbtcB1
GCCGCGGCCGTCCCGGGTCCGGCGCGCACCGCCGCGGCGCTGCTCCGGACCGTGCGCGCCCCCCGGAGCGCCCTCGACGCCGCCGTGTACGCGGCCCTGGTGACCGCGGGCCGGGTGCGCGCGCGGCGCGGCTCGGGCTGGGAGCGCGACGAGAGCAGCCGGCGGTGACCGCCCCGACGCGCGCGGGCGCCGCTCGGGACGCCGTCACCTTCGGCTACCTCGTCCCCGAGTTCCCGGGGCAGACCCACGCGTTCTTCTGGCGCGAGGTCGCGGCGCTGGAGCGCGCCGGGGCCCGGGCGGTCCTGCTCTCCACGCGCCGTCCCCCGCGGCCCGCCGCGCACCCGTGGGCCGCCGCGGCGACCGCCCGCACGACGTACCTGGCCGACCCGTCCCCGCGGGCGCTGGCGACCGCGACCGCGGTGCTCGTCCGGGCGACGGCCGCGGGGCGGGCGCCGGGCGTCCTGCGGGAGGCCCGGGCAGCGGCG
>NZ_JAGXJG010000151.1:0-458 GCF_019091725.1 Cellulomonas sp. GbtcB1
TCCCGGTGCGGGTGGCGGCGTGCGCGGCGGTGCCGCCGGTGCTGGCGCCGCCCGGGGTCGGGGGCGCCGGCGGCGCGGAGCCCGGTGCCGACGACGCGGACGGGCTGGTGCGGTGCCACCGGCACACGCGCGAGGGAGCCGACGAGCCGACCGTCCCGGACGCCGCGCCGCCGTTCCCGGAGGTGATGGCGTGGGCGTCCGGGCCGGCGGGGTCTGGCGGGCCCACCCCACCCTCGCCGCTGCTGGTCGCCGACGGCCTGGTGAAGACCTACACCCGCCGCCGCGGGCTGCGGCGCGACGAGGTGCACGCCGTCCGCGGGGTGTCGTTCGCGCTCGCGCCCGGGCGGGTCCAGGCGCTCGTCGGGCAGTCGGGCTCCGGCAAGGCGCCGGTCGCCAAGATGCCCACTGGCACCGAGCGGCCGACGGCCGGCACCGTGACGCTGGAGGGCCGGGACGTC
>NZ_JAGXJG010000152.1:0-447 GCF_019091725.1 Cellulomonas sp. GbtcB1
CGGGGGCCTAGCCAAGACCGTTGTGCATCACTTTTCTCTTGGACACGTTGAGAGAAAAATTAGTTTTCTTGCACTAACGATCGTTTTAATCGAAATAGTGAAAATCTCACATTTCTGATAGTGGTACCCCTTTGTGAAATGTGGCCCGGACCAATCTCGGAATTTTTTTTGCCACTAGTCACAATCAATTTGTACTACTAAGAAATGAATATGAAGAATGGTTTTGGGTTAAAATTTGTTGAAATGGCCCCCTAATTGAAAATATTCTTCTTTTCAGGGGAAATTTTTACAAGTTTTTTCCTTACTCTTACACTCGTTAGTTATCTGTTAAAATCTCAACCTACACATCTCCAAAGATCATGAAATTTCACGGGGGCCTAGCCAAGACCGTTGTGCATCACTTTTCTCTTGGACACGTTGAGAGAAAAATTAGTTTTCTTGCACTAA
>NZ_JAGXJG010000153.1:0-444 GCF_019091725.1 Cellulomonas sp. GbtcB1
AACAAAACAATCAATCGTTTTAAAGTCCAAATTTCTTGCAAGTAAATCAATTACCATGGCTCTGAGGCCAGTTGTTGGAATTATTTTATCAGGTTCTTAGATCTACTCACAAGTATGTTTATTAACACCCTAAATATTAACTTTCTAAAACGATGAAATAAACACGTATAAAGTTTAGGAAACCTTACATTGGGTGCAGCGGAATATAATGACTCCTTCCGTTCAGATATCTAGCCCTTGATTCCTTTCTGTAGCAGAGCATAATCAAGATCTGAATCTGGATCTCTTCTTCTCCTTCTTTGATGCTGATTATCCACAGTCTTACATACTATGATTGAGGTACCACTTGATGTGTGTGGGCACTACTCTATCACTCAAGGGAATTTCGAAATTAGAAGAGAAGAAAAGAGAGAGAAGGGGCGGCTTGGCTTTTCTCTGAAGAAA
>NZ_JAGXJG010000154.1:0-416 GCF_019091725.1 Cellulomonas sp. GbtcB1
GACCCCGGCACCGGCAAGGGGGTGCTGCAGAAGGCGCAGGCCCAGGGCATCGCGACGATCGACTTCGACCGGCTCACCCACGGCGGCGGCGCCGACTACTACGTGTCGTTCGACAACGTCGAGGTCGGCCGGCTCCAGGGGCAGGGGCTGGAGAAGTGCCTGGCCGACGCCGGCACGACGACCGCGAACATCGCGTTCCTCAACGGCTCGCCGACGGACAACAACGCGACCCTGTTCAAGCAGGGCGCGGTCGAGGCGCTGAAGGAGAAGACCGACAGCGGCGACTACACGGTCGTCGCCGACCAGGTCGTCCCCGACTGAGACAACCAGCCGGCCGGCACGATCTTCGTGCAGTTGTACACCGAGACCGGCGGGAAGATCTTAGGCGTGCTCGCCGCCTACGACGGCCTGGGCAA
>NZ_JAGXJG010000155.1:0-410 GCF_019091725.1 Cellulomonas sp. GbtcB1
TGCTTCGGCCTGGGCGGCGTGAGCTTCCAGACCATGCTGCGCAACCCGCTGGCAAGCCCGGACACCATCGGCATCAGCACGGGCGCCAGCGCGGCCGCCGCGGTCGGCATCGTGTTCCTCGGGCTGGGCGGGGCGCAGGTCTCGCTGTTCGCGATCACCGCCGGGCTCGGCGTTGCCGCGCTGGTCTACGTGCTGTCGTTCCGGCGGGGGGTGCTCGGCACCCGGCTGGTCCTCATCGGCATCGGCGTCGCCGCGATGATGGAGAGCGTCACCTCGTACGCGCTGAGCAAGGCGCCGCGCTGGGAGCTGCAGGAGACCATGCGCTGGCCCACCGGCAGCCTGAACGGCACCGGCTGGGGCGCGGTCGTGCCCGTGCTGCTCGCGCTGGTCGTGCTCGGCCAGGTGCTGCT
>NZ_JAGXJG010000156.1:0-384 GCF_019091725.1 Cellulomonas sp. GbtcB1
GGGGCCCCCCCCGGCGGTGATGGCCACGCCCACGACCTCGAGCGACCCCCAGACGCCCATGGTTCACATAATTTATTTCATGATTATATGTACATAATGTATAAATTCATCTGAAACCCTTTTCACATACTTGATCCTGTTTATTGTGTCGTCAACACATTGGAAAGTAAACATGACTATGTGAATAAAGTTTCCTAGATTTATCAGACACAGGGTTTTACTGATATGATAATCTACAACAGAGTTTACTTACATTTGGAGAAATGTTATGTTCTTTCCAGAACATAGGTTAAAGTAAAGCTCAGGTTGGATGCATGGAGTATGCATCGGAAGGGACTGATATTGAACTTTGAATCAGAAATGTTAAACTTACCATGATATCTA
>NZ_JAGXJG010000157.1:0-382 GCF_019091725.1 Cellulomonas sp. GbtcB1
AATTCCGGTTCCTCGCAGGAATTTTTCAAAAATTCATAACTCGATCAAATCTAACCCAAATCATGCAAGACCTTCCAGACCTGATCTATATGCCCCAAATAACCATTCAAAGGCAACAAGACTACCCAGAACTCACAGATTCACAAAACACCATTAGAGACCAAGCTTTGAGTTCCAAAACTCAAACTTGATTAAAAACCACTAACATGCAATCAAGCTAGATCAAACCTACATAAATATGCATAACTAAGCCTCTGAAAATGAAAACAACCAACTACAACAAGTAATTACAGATTCAACATATATCTTCAAAATTCATATTCTAGAGCTAAAACTTCAAAGCTTGAATCCAAACAACCAACATGCATTCACTACCTTTAAA
>NZ_JAGXJG010000158.1:0-380 GCF_019091725.1 Cellulomonas sp. GbtcB1
CGGCGACCCGCGGTACCGCGACGACGCCCTGGCCATCTGGGACCAGCTGGTCGAGCACGTGATGGATCATATCCTATACACCGTCCTAACATCGCCCATGTGATCAATCTAACCATCCATCGCATTTTCCGTTGTCGCCGAGCAAAAATTACAAAAATAACATATTACACATATAAACTAGATAATACCCCTAGAGTTTAATAAAATCTCCGGAATTGAGAAATTATAACTCTAATATTTATTTCTAAATATTGGGGTCCAGATATAAAATTAATTCACAAATAATAATAAAATAATAAAAATTAGTGCTAATTGCCTTTACTAATCCAAATTATTAGAGCGGTCATTACATAAGCCCTTGCTTAGTGAAAATTCATAAA
>NZ_JAGXJG010000159.1:0-372 GCF_019091725.1 Cellulomonas sp. GbtcB1
GGAGCTGGTAGGCGCCGGCGCGCACGACTCGGGGATCGTTCGTTGTTTGAGAACTGCACAGTGGACGCGAGCATCTTTAAAGTATGTCTTTGTGGTCAAGTTTTTAAGGGCACAGGGTGGATGCCTTGGCACTAGGAGCCGAAGAAGGACGTGGTAGCCTGCGATAAGCCTCGGGGAGTTGGCAAACGAACCGTGATCCGAGGATGTCCGAATGGGGAAACCCCGCGCGAGTCATGTCGCGTGACCCGCACCTGAATATATAGGGTGTGTGGAGGGAACGCCGGGAAGTGAAACATCTCAGTACCGGCAGGAAGAGATATTCCGTGAGTAGTGGCGAGCGAAAGCGGATCAGGCCAAACCGTGTGCGTGTGA
>NZ_JAGXJG010000016.1:0-69607 GCF_019091725.1 Cellulomonas sp. GbtcB1
CGCCGCCCCCGCCGGCGCGGCCGCCCCCGCCGGCGCGGCCGCGGCCCCCGCACCGCAGGGCGCCGGCACCCCGCTCGTCGCCCTCGTCGCCGGGTTCCTCTACCCGGGCAAGGGCCACGACGACGTCGTCCGCGCCGTCGCCGACGCCGCGGACCTGCTCCGCGCGGCCGGCACCCCGCCGGGCGAGGTGGCGGTCGTCGCGGTGGGCGGCCCGTCCCCCGGCCACGAGGACGAGGTCGACCGGCTGCGGGCCCTGGCGGCGGGCCGCGGCGTCGCGCTCCGGGTGACCGGCGGGCTGGACGACGACGCGTTCCACGCGGCGCTGCGGGGGCCGGGCGTCCCCGTCGCGGCGCACCGGCACCTGTCGGCGTCGCGCACGCTGCTCGACTGGGGCGAGGCCGGGCGGCGGCCGCTGGTCGTCGACTCGCGGTACGCCCGCGAGATGGCCGCCCTGCGGCCCGGGACGCTCGCGCTGTACCCGCCGGACGACCTGCCCGCCCACCTCGCGCGCGCCTGGGCCGACCCGGCGGCGACCGCGCTGCCCGCCGGGGCGTCGCTCGCGCCGACGCTCCGGGACGCGGCGGCGGCGTACCTCGCGTGGTGGGCCGGCGACGCCGGCGCGTCCGGCGGGGCCGCCGCGTGACGCCCGCCGGCCGCCCGCTGCCCGGCAACCGGTGGGACCTGCTCGACGGCGTGGTCCCGGAGGCGCCGCCGACGGTCTCGGTGGTCGTCGTGCACTACGACCAGCAGGACGAGCTCGACCGCACGCTGCACGCGCTGGCCCGGCAGGACCACCCGGCCGACCGGACCGAGGTGATCGTGGTCGACGACGGGTCGCCGGAGCCGCCCCGCGTGCCCGCCGGCGTCCGGCTGCTGCGCCAGGAGGACCGCGGGTTCCGGGTCGCCGCCGCGCGCAACCTCGGCGCCGCGGCCGCCACGGGCGACGTGCTGGTGTTCCTCGACGCCGACACGGCGCCCGAGCCCGGCTACCTCCGCGCGCTGGCGCGGCTGCCCGCACTCGCCCCGGACTGCCTCGCGGTCGGCCGGCGGCGGCACGCGGACCTGTCCGGCGTGCCCGCGGACGCACCCGTCGAGCGCGCCGGCCCGGAGCACGAGCTGACCGAGCCCGCCTGGCTCCTGGACGGCTACCGGCACAGCCGCGACCTGCTCGCCGCGGACGACCGGTCCTACCGGTACGTGATCGGGGCCGTGACGGCGTGCAGCCGCGCGCTGTTCGCCGAGGTGGGCGGGTTCGACGAGGGGTTCTCGGCGTACGGCGGCGAGGACTGGGAGTGGACCTACCGCGCCTGGCTCGCGGGCGCCGTGCTCGCGCACGTCCCGGGGGCGGTCGCCTGGCACGACGGGCCGGACTGGTCCGGCCGGGACGAGGCGTCGCGGGCCGCGAAGAACGCCGAGACGCTGCGGCTGGCGGACCTGGTGCCGGTGCCGGGGTCCCGGCCGCGGGGGCTGCCGTCCGGGCGGGTCGACGTGCTGGTGCACCCGCCCGCCGGCGACGCGTCGGCGGCGCAGCGGTTCGTGTCGGTCGACTCGGTGCTGGCCGCGCTGCCGGGCGCCGAGGCCGGGCCGGACCCCGACAGCCCCGGCGGCACCGCCGACGACCCGCGGCTCGACCGCGTCCGCCTCGACGTCGTCCTCGACCGCCCGCTCCGTGCGACCGACCCGCGCGCGGTCGCCGAGGCGGTCGAGCGGGTGGCCGCCGAGGGCCTCGGCGAGCTCGCCCTGCTGACGCCGGACGGCGCGCCGCTGCTCCGGGTCGTGTCCCGGCGCGCCCGCGCCCGCGAGCGCCGCTGGGGCCGGGACGACCTGTTCCCGCGCGCGACGTCCGCGACCGAGGGCCTGGTCCCGCTGACGGACGAGCCGGACCTGGAGGCCTACCTCGGCGGCTGGTGACCCGCTCAGCCCGCGGCGTCCACCGCCGCGTCCGCCCGCGCCGCCGCCACGACCGCGCCCCGCTCCGTCGCCGGGAACCGGGCCAGCACGGCGGCCAGCGTCCCGGCGTCCTCGTTCGCGCCGAACGCCTCGGCGTGCGGCTGCAGCGCCACGCTGTCCGCGAGCGACCCCGCGGGCACCGGGTCGAAACCCAGCGCGTCCACGAACGCCGCCACCTCGGCCGCGGCCGCCGCGTCGTCCGCCGCGACCGCGATCGCCCGCCGCCCCGGCGAGCCCGCGGGCAGCGGGCCCTCGTCGAGGTCGTGGTACCCCATGTGGTTGAAGGCCTTGACCACGCGCGCGCCCGGCAGCGCCTCGGCCACCAGGGCGCTGGTCGCGACGGCAGGGTCGGCGAGGTCGGGGCGCTCGCCGTCGGTCTCCCACCAGTAGTTCATCGCGTCGACGACGAGCCGGCCGGCCAGCAGGTCGCCCTCCCGCTCGACCACCTCGGGCAGCCGGCCGAGCGGCAGCGCGAGCACCACGAGGTCCGCGCGCGCCGCCTCGCGCGCGTCGACGGCCCGGGCGCCCGGCGCCAGCACCTCGACGATCAGCCGGATGCGCTCCGGGTCGCCCGAGCCCGCGACCGCCACGTCGTACCCGGCCGCCACCGCGAGCCGCGCCAGCACGGTGCCGACCTTGCCGGCCCCGAGGATCCCGACGGTCGTCACGCGGCGCCCTCCGCGAGCAGGTCGCGCACCATCGGCGCGACGCGGCTGCCGAACAGCTCGACGGCGCGCAGCCGGTCGCTCACCCGCAGCGGGCCGCCGGTGTAGACGAGGTCGAACCGGCTCACGTCGAGGCCGGACACCGTGCGCGCGATCTTGCGGGCGACCGTCTCCGGCGAGCCGACGTAGAGCGAGCCGTGCGCCACCTCCGCGTCGAACTCCGCGCGGCGCAGCGGCGGCCAGCCGCGGTCGGCGCCGATCGCGTCGCGCATCTGCTTGTACGGGCCGTAGTACGCCTCGAGCGCGGCCTCGTCCGTCTCGGCGACCAGGCCGTGCGAGTGCACGCCGACCCGGCCCTCGGGGGTGCCGAGCTGCGCGGTGGCCCGCCGGTACAGGTCGACGTACGGCCGGAACCGGTCCGGCTCGCCGCCGATGATCGCGAGCATGAGGGGCAGGCCGTAGTGCGCGGCGCGGACCACCGACTGCGGCGAGCCGCCGACGCCCACCCAGGTCTCCAGGCCGCCCGCCGTCTTGGGGTAGACGTCGGCCGCCTCCAGCGGGGCGCGGGTCGTGCCCGACCAGGTCACCGGCTGCTCGCGGAGGAGCTGGGCGAACAGCTCGATCTTCTCCTCGAACAGGACCTCGTAGTCCTGCAGGTCGAACCCGAACAGCGGGAACGACTCCGTGAACGACCCGCGGCCGAGCATCACCTGCGCGCGCCCGCCGGACAGCGCGTCGAGGGTGGCGAACCGCTGGAACACGCGCACCGGGTCGTCGGAGCTCAGCACCGTGACGCCGGACGCGAGCCGGATCCGCTCGGTGCGGGTGGCGATGCCGGCGAGCACGGTCTCGGGCGACGACAGCGCGAAGTCGGGGCGGTGGTGCTCTCCGAGGGCGATGACGTCCAGGCCGACCTGGTCGGCGAGGACGGCCTCGTCGACCACGCGGCGGATCGCCTCGGGGTGGCTGAGCAGGCGCCCGGTGGCGTCGTCGGTCGGCAGGTCGCCGAAGGTGTCCAGGCCGAGCTGCAGGGCGGTCATGACGGGGTCCTCCCGGGTCGTCGTCGGCACCCATCGTGCGCGATGCTGATTGAACAATCAACTATCCGCCCGGATTCCGGGTCCGGTCCGACGGGCTCGTCGAGCTCGAGGGCCCGCCGTCAGGCCACGACCGTGCGCGCCGGCGCCGCCGACCGCACCGCGCTGCCCACCGTGGACTCCCGCGCCACGACCTCGAAGTCCGTGATCACCTCGACGTGCTCCTCCGGCGCCGTGCCCGCGACCCGCGCCAGCAGCAGGTCCACCGCCGTCTGCGCGATCTGCTCCCGCCCCGGCGCGACCGACGACAGCGGCGGGGACGCGTAGGCCGCGTCCTCGATGTCGTCGAACCCGATGACCGCGACCTCCTCGGGCACCGCGATCCCCCGGTCGTGCAGGGCGTGCAGGGCGCCGATCGCGAGGGCGTCGTTGAGCCCGAACACCGCGTCGATCTCGGTGCCGGAGTCGAGCATCCGCTCCATCGCCTCCGCGCCGGTCGACCGGTGCCACAGCCCCGCCTCGCCGAGCAGCGCCGGGTCGAGCGGGAGGCCCGCCTCCGCGAGCGCCTCCTCGTACCCGCGCTGCCGCAGGGCGGCGCTGCCGACGGTCTCGCCCTCGTGCGACCCGATGAGCGCGATCCGCCGGCGGCCGGTCTCGATCAGGTGCCGGGTCGCCGCGCGAGCAGCCTCGACGTTGCTCATCGTCACGTGGTCGGCGGGCCCGCCGAAGATACGCTCGCCGAGCAGCACCATCGGGAAGTCGACCGCGAACGACGCCCGGTCGTCGGTCCCGAGCGCGAGCGGCGAGAAGATCAGCCCGTCGGTCAGGTGCCGGCGCTGGCCGTGCAGCACCTCGAGCTCGCGCTCCCGGCTGGCGTTGGTCTGCTCGATCAGCACGATCACGCCGCGGCGCTCGGCGGCCTGGATCACCGAGTCCGCGAGCTCGGCGAAGTACGGCAGGCTCAGCTCGGGCACGGCCAGGCCGATCATCCCGGTCCGGCCCTGGCGCAGGTTCCGGGCCGACAGGTTCACCCGGTAGCCGAGCTGCTCGATGGCGGCCTCGACGCGGTCCTTGGTGCCCGGGCGGATGTACGGGTACCCGTTGATGACGTTCGAGACCGTCTTGATGGACACCCCGGCCAGCGCCGCGACGTCCTGCATGGTCACGCCCGCCTGGCGCCGCTTCCCGGTCACCGGACCACCTCCTCCGCCACGTGCTGCCCGACCCGGTCCCTGCCGATGCGGCCGCGCCGCGCCCCAGCGTAGGGGCGCGGCGCGGCCGGCGGGTCACGCGTCCGGGGTGGGTCCGGTCGTCACCGGCCGCCGAGCCCGGTGGTGGCGACCGCCTTGACGATCTGCCGCTGGAACAGCATGAACAGCAGGATCAGCGGCAGGGCGGCGATCACGGCCGACGCCATGGTCTGTGCGTAGATCGTGCCGTAGGCGTTCTTGACCGTCGACAGACCCACGGGGAGCGTCATCAGGTCGGGGTTGTTGGTGACGATGAACGGCCACAGGAAGTTGTTCCACGCGCCGATGAACACGAAGATCGCGACCGCCGACACGATGGGCCGGGAGATCGGCAGCACGATGGACCAGAACGTCCGCCAGTGCCCCGCCCCGTCGACCCGCGCCGCGTCCTCGATCTCCTGCGGCACCTCCGCGAAGAACTTGCTGAAGATGTAGACCATCACCGGCGCCACCAGCTGGGGCAGGATCACGCCCTGGTAGGTGTCGACGAAGCCCAGGGCCTCCATCTGCCGGAACAGCGGCACGATGAGGATCTGGCCGGGGACCGCGATCAGCGCGATGGTCGCCGCGAACAGCAGGTTCTTCCCGCGGAACCGGGTGCGGGCGAACCCGTAGCCGGCCAGGGCGCACGCCGCGACGGTGAGGATCGTGACCGACCCGGCGACCAGCAGCGTGTTCGCCATCCAGCGCGGCACCTCGCCGCGCTCGAACACCGTGCGGTAGTTCTCCAGCGTGAACCCGCCGTCCGGGAACCACTGCAGCGGCACGGACTGGGCCTGCGCCTCGGTCTTGAACGAGGTGTCGACCGCCCAGAGCATGGGCAGCAGCCAGGACAGCGCGAGCACCACGAGCAGGACCACCGACAGGACGGTGGCGACCTTGCTGCGGCCGAGCACCAGGCTGCGGGTGCGGCGGTTCTCCTCCCGGCGCTCCGCGTAGGCGCGGCGGAACCCGCCCGTCGCGGGGGCGGTGAGCGTGTCAACGGCCACGGCGCTGCTCCTTCCGGCGAGCGGTGGTCAGCACCTGGAACCCGACGGCGACCACGATGATGAGCGCGAAGTAGATGTAGGACATCGCCGAGGCGTAGCCCATCCGGTACCCGGTGAAGCCGGTGTCGTAGATGTACTGCAGGATCGGCCGGGTCACCCCGTCCGGGCCGCTGCCGCCGTTGAAGGCGATGAACATCTGGTCGAACACCTTGAGCGACGCCAGGACCTGCAGCACCGTGATGAGCACGGTCGTCGACCGGAGCTGGGGCAGCGTGATCGACCACAGCCGGCGCCAGGAGCCCGCGCCGTCCAGCGCCGCGGCCTCGTACATCTGGTCCGGGATGGCCTGCAGCGCCGACAGGTACAGCAGGAAGTTGAAGCCGACGGTCCACCAGAGCGTCAGCAGGGCCATCGACCACATGGCGACGCTCGGGTCGGTCAGCCAGCCGACCTTGTCCAGCCCGAGCCTGTCGAGCCAGTAGTTGAAGAACCCGATCTCGGGCTGGTAGAGCCACACCCAGATCTGCACGACGACCGCGACGGGCAGCATGTACGGCGCGAAGAACGCCAGCCGCCACACCCACTGGCCCGGCAGGCCGGTGTAGACCAGCAGCGCCATCGCCAGCGCGATCACCACCAGGGGGATCGTGCTCATCAGGGTGAACGCGACGGTGTTGCCCAGCGTGGACCACATGACGGGGTCGCCGAACGCCTCGGCGTAGTTGTCGAGCCCGACCCAGCCGCCGTTGCCCATCAGCGACTGCTCGGTGAAGCTCAGGCCGAGGCCCCAGAGTGTCGGGACCACCAGGAACAGCACGGCGATCACGACGAACGGGATGACGAACGGCCAGCCGCTGCCCTCGCGGCGGCTGCGGCCGCGGCGGGTGGGGCGGTCGGGGGTGCGTGGCGGCGAGACGGTGCCGGTCGCCTGCGACTGGGACGGTGTGGTGACGGTGCTCATGTCTGCGATCCCTTCCGTCACGCCGGCGGCTTGGTCTTGAGGGCGGCGTCGAGGCTGCCGATCAGGCGGTCGACGGCGGCCTCGGGGGACGACTTGTCGAGCCAGGCGCCCTGCAGCGCCTCGCCGACGCGCGCCTGGAAGTCCGACCCGGAGCCGGTGAACCACGCCTGCGGGTCGAAGACGGCCTCCTCGCTCGCCGCGGCGTAGTGCGACTGCGGCACCTTGGCCTGGTACTCGGCGGACTCGGTGACCTCGCGGTTGGCCGGGATGTGCCCGCCGTCGGACCAGAGCAGCGACTTGTTGAGCATCGCCGCGACCGTGGCGTAGGCCGCCTCGCGCTTCTCCGGGTCGAGGTTGACCTGGTGCGGCAGCACGAACACGTGCGAGTCGCCGTAGGTGGCCGGGGTGCCGAAGATGTTCGGCATCGGCATGGCGTCCACGTCGACGCCGGCCGTCAGGAACGACTGCAGCTCCCAGTTGCCGTTGAAGCACATCCCGACGCGGCCGGTGGAGAAGTTCGCGACGGCCGACGGGTAGTCGGAGTTCGCGATGGCCACGGTGTCGTCGAGCCAGGACTGCACCCAGCTCACCGACTCGACCAGCGCGTCCCGGTCCAGCTCCGCGGGCTGCCCCGGGTTCAGCACGACCTCGTTGCCGGTCTGCGCGTACAGGCCCCAGAGCATCCGGGACATCTGCGCGCCGTCGCCGGTGTAGCCGTAGCCGACGCCCGCGTACCCGGTGACCTCGGCCATGGCCCGCCCGGCCTCGATGAAGCCGTCGGGCGAGTCGACGCCCGCCAGCTTCCCGTCCGGACCCAGGATCCCGGCCTGGTCGGCCAGCCCCTTGTCGAAGAACAGCAGGAACGCGTGGAAGTCGAGCGGGACGGCCCAGAGCTTCCCGTCGATCGTCGCCCGGTCCCACAGCGCCGGCGGGAACATGTCCTCGGTGACGCCGTGCTCGGCGAGCAGGTCGAGGTCCCAGGGATCGAGCACCCCGCCCGGGACCCAGCCGGCCACCCGGGTCAGGTGCATGACCGCCAGGTCGGGGGCGCGGCCGCCGACCGACGCCATGATGAGCTTGGTGTAGTACGGCGCGCCCCAGGTGAGCACCACGGGGTCGATCCCGATGGCCGGGTTCTCGTCCTGCACCTCGGTCATCATCTGCTGGAAGATGCCGCCGTCACCGCCCGTGAACAGGTGCCAGAGCTGGATCCGCGTCTGGTTCGACGCGGCAGCGGCGTCGCCGCCGCACCCGCTCAGCGCCCAGGCCGTCCCGAGGGCACCGGCCCCCGCCACGGCTCCCCGGAGCACGGACCGGCGGCTGTACGCCGCTCGCCCCGGACCCCCGCGAGCTCCTGAGATCATCCTCGACCTCCCGCCTCCGCCGGCGCGCACGGCACCGGAGGGTTTTCATCGTTGAAGAACCGCTCGGCAGTGAATCAGGACGGGACAAACCCCGTCAAGGGGTGACGATCCACCCCGGTGTGCCACGTGGCAACACGGCGCGCCGGTGCGCCCGCGCGGGCGCCGCGCCATCCCCACCCGATTCTCGCGGCACCACCCGATCGATCGGGGTGCACCGCGAGAATCGGGTGGGAACGCGGCGGGCGGCAGGAACGCAGCCGGCGGCGGGCCTCCGGTGCGCGCGCCCCGAGCACGACGAGGGGCCCGGCACTCGGTGCCGGGCCCCTCGTTCACGACGCCGCTCGCGCGGCGGCCGTCACTTCTTGTTGCGACGCTGGTGACGCGTCTTGCGCAGCAGCTTGCGGTGCTTCTTCTTCGCCATGCGCTTGCGGCGCTTCTTGATGACGGAGCCCATGGGGTCCTCGCTTCCTGTGGCGAGCGCTCGCAGCGCCCCGCCGGGTCGTGGTCGATCGACGCGCGGCACGACGAACGCCCACGCACGGGAAAGTCCGCCCCTACCTTACGCGATCGGCGACGCCGTCCGCGACGCGCCGGTGCGCGACCGCCCCGGGGCGGGTGCGCAGCAGGCGCCGGTCAGGAGGACAGGCGGCCGGCGCGCGGCCCGCCCTCGTCCGCCTCGCCCTCGGCCTCGAGGTCGAGCCGGGCGGTCGCGAGGTAGTGGTCGAGTGCGTCCTGGGGCACCCGGAACGAGCGGCCGACGCGCACCGCAGGCATCTCGCCCGAGTGGAGCAGCCGGTACACCGTCATCTTCGAGACGCGCATGACCTCGGCGACCTCGGCGACGGTGAGGAACCGCACCCGCGGGGGCTGCTCGCTGGTCATGGCCGCTCTTCTCGCTCGTGCGCGCACGACCCGTGCGCGGAACTGGGTGCACACAGGTGCCGCGACGACACCTTAGAGCCTGCTGAGGCTGGTGTGAAAGGGGAGACGGATGGGACCACTCCCCGGGGTGCATCCACCCTCCCGCACCACCCTCGCGGCCGCCTCCCGGGGGCGGGCGGAGGTCAGTCGTGCAGCGGGTCCAGGCCCAGGAGCGGGAAGGCCGCCGAGCGGGTGGCCCGGACGGCGCGGTCGACGTCGTCCGCCGGGTCGAAGCCGTCGGCCCAGGGGCGCCACGCCGGCCCCGCGCCGTCGGACATCGACCCCGGGGCCTCCCGGCCGTAGAGCGCGACGACCTGGTCCAGCCACGCCTGCGGCATCCGGGTCGCCGGGTCGACCGGGGCGTGCGCCGCCACGGCCAGCAGGTGCGTCCACGCGCGCGGCACCACGTCGACCACCGCGTACCCGCCGCCGCCGAGCGCCAGCCACCGGCCGCCGGACACCTCGTGCGCCAGGTCGTGCAGCCACTCGGACACCAGCCGCTGCGCGTCGACGGAGACGTCGAGGTCGGCGATCGGGTCCTCGACGTGGGTGTCGCAGCCGTGCTGCGTGACCAGCACCTGGGGCGCGAACGCGCGGAGCACCGGCGGCACCACGGCGTCGACCGCGCGCAGCCAGCCGGCGTCGCCCGTGTGCGACGGCAGCGCCAGGTTCACCGCGGCGCCGGGCGCGCCGGGCCCGCCGGTCTCGTCCGGGAAGCCGGTCCCGGGGAACAGGGTCGCGCCGCTCTCGTGCACCGAGACCGTGAGCACCCGCGGGTCGTCCCAGAACGCGCGCTGCACGCCGTCGCCGTGGTGCGCGTCGACGTCGACGTAGGCCACCCGCTCGGCGCCGGCGGCGAGCAGGGCGCGGATCGCGACCGCGGCGTCGTTGTAGACGCAGAACCCGGACGCCGCGCCGGGCATCGCGTGGTGCATCCCGCCGGTGAGGTTCACGGCGTGGTCGGCGCGGCCCTCCCAGACGGCGAGCGCCGCCTCGCGGCTGCCGGCGACGATGCGCGCCGCCGCCTCGTGCATGTGCGGGAACACCGGGTCGTCCTCGGTCCCGATGCCGCGGGCCGGGTCGCCGGCGCCGCCCGCGGACGCGCGCCGCACCGCCGCGACGTACTCCGGCTCGTGCACGGTCTCGAGCTGGGCGTCGGTCGCGGGCTCAGCGCCCACCACCTCGACGCCCGGCAGGTCCAGCAGCCCCAGCGCCCGCGCGAGCCGCACCGTGAGGTCCAGCCGCAGCGGCGCCATCGGGTGGCCGGGGCCGAAGTCGTAGTCGAGGAGCTCGGGCGTCCACACCACGCGCACCCGGGCCGTCATGCCCACACCGTAGCCGCTGACCGGCCGCACCCATGCGGCGGTGCACAACGGGGACTGGCGCACCAGGTGCTTACGCACAGCGGGGACGGCTGGCCGATGAGCACTCAGATCTTGCCGACGACCACCTAGTTCCCGGGGACGGGGGCGACTCAGGCACCTACACAGGTTCTGCACAGACCCCGAGAGCGAAACGATCGAGATGCGGTCGGCGCTCCTGATCGACCGACCTGGACGACGCAAGGGGAGAAAGATGCGAAACAGGGCAAGGGTTTCGATGGTCGTGGCAGCAGCGACGTGCGCGCTCGCGTTGGGGACGGGGCCCGCCGTGGCGGCTTCTTCGGCGTGGCGTACCGCGAACGAGTGCGCGATCCTCAAGGTCGGGACGTGCGCCAGCGTCGCCACGATCGCAAGCTCGACCAGGGTGACGGCGGATGACGGGACGTGCGCGGGCCAGGTCGGCGTGTCGGTCAAGTGGCGCAGCGGCGAGATCTCGCAGGCGATCTTCGCCAACGTCTCCGTCACGGTGACTGGTTCGAACTACTCCCAGTACAAGGTGTGGCACTGACCACCGAGGGGCAACTACGTCGCTCGCTCAAGGGCGTCGCGTCGCTCGTCGTGGCTGCCCTCGCGCTGGGTGTCGGTGGTTGCGCGACACGCGGTGACGAGGGGTCCGGGGAGCTCCCGCGAGCGTACACACTCGCCGCAGCGCTCGCGGAGGCCGAGGACGCTGCGGCTGGTGAGCATCAGGTCGTCGCCCTGAGCCGTGCCGTCGATGCTGGCGTCGTCACGGTCGAGGACGTCCGGGAGGCCGCTCGGCGTGCTGTCACCTGCATGGTGGAGAGCGGGATCGACGCGCGGGTCGAGGAGAGCACGCTCTCTCACGGTCTGGTGCTCCCCGGCTATCTGGCGAGCTCGGACGGAGATGATCATGCCGAGGCTCGGATCGAGCTGTGCGACCGCAACGAGTACTTCTGGCTCAGCAAGGCGTACCAGCTGCAGCCGTCCTCGGTCGAAGCGATCGAGCAGCACGCCGAGCAGCGAGCCCCTGCCATCCGTGCGTGCCTTGAAGAGCACGGGGTCCCGAGCGAGGACGCGAGGTCGGCGAGCGAGCTCGCCGACCTCGCGTCCCGCGCGGCTCACGAGCTGATCGGCGTGAGCTGCCTCGCCGAGGCGGGGGTTGATGTGTGGTGAGTGCTCATGGTCGACTGCCCGCGGTCGTGCTGGCCGTCGGACTGATCGGTCCGCTCGTGGTGGCCGTGGCTCTCGCGACCGCCGCCCTGGCACGTTCCCCTCTCGAGGCGGACGCGCAGCCGGCTCCTGTCATCGCGGTGGTCGAGCGGGCCGTGCGCCAGGACGCCGAGTCGTCCTCGGTGACGTGGGTGCCGGCTGATCAGGTCCCGGTGCGGAGCCAGAGCGCAGGCACGGTCACAGCCGTCGACCTCGTTGAGGGTCGTGCGCCGACCGATGGCGATCTGGTCCTCGAGGTCGACGGTCTCCCCGTCTTCGCCTTCGTCGCTCCGACGCCGCCGTACCGGGACATCGTCGTCGGGGTGGCAGGACGGGACGTCCTTGCCCTGCAGCACTTCCTCGCCGCGCGGGGTTACGACGTGACCACCGACGGCACAGCCGGAGTGTCCACCGGGCGCGCGATCGCAGCGTTCAACTCCGACCATGGACGAGCCGGGGGCGAGAAGTGGAGCTCAGAGGCGCTCCTCTGGATCCCGACGACCGTCGGGCCGCCGACCGCTGTCGAGGTGCGGGTCGGCGATGTGATCGCGCCCGAGACCGAGGTCTATCTCGCGCCCGAGGGCCAGGACCGCATCGAGGTCGCCGCGGAGGCGGCGGACGTCGAGCGCACGCTCACCGTCGGGGACGTCGAGGTGCGACTGGGCGCGGGGTCGACGGCGGTCACGGACGCCGATGACGTCGCCCGGATACGCACGGCGATGGCCGACGAGCCCACTGCGGGGGGCGTACTCGCCCGCGCCACGGAGCGCGTCGTGGGGACCGTCCCGGCGTCCGCCGTCGTCGTCGATCGCAGCGGCGTCGCGTGCTTCTTCACGAGCCCCAGAGGGCAGGCCGTCCACATCGACGCAACCGAAGGAGGTTTCGGCCTGGTGGATGTCGACGAGCAGCTCATCGGAAGCCCGGTCCTCGTCGATCCCCGCGCGGCGGGCACCGTACTCACGTGCGGGTGATCGGCGAGCACGTCACATTCACGCACCCGGGTGGTGAACGGCCGGTGCTCAGCGATCTCATGATGGATCTTCCCGCGGGAAGCAGCACCGCGATCGTCGGACCATCGGGTTCCGGGAAGACCACGCTGCTGTCCCTGCTCGGGGAGCTCCTCCGTCCCCAGACGGGACGGTTCTCCTGCGTAGACCGCCATGGCCGGGTGTTTCGTCCGCGAGACGTCGCGACGTGGGTGCTGCAGACCGTGTCCTTGCTCCCCGACCGGACGGTGTCGGACAACGTGCGCCTCGGCGCGTACCTGGACGGGGCGGACCGGACCACCGCTGATCTGCGTGCCGCCTCCGCTCTCGCGCGGATGAGCCTCGCGGACCGCGGGCACGAGAGTGCGCGAGTCCTCTCGGGCGGCGAAGCGCAACGGGTGGCGATCGCACGGGCTCTGGCATCTGCCCGCCCGGTCATGCTGGCTGACGAACCGACGGGGCAGCTCGATGGCGTCACCACAGACCGCGTGCTCGACGCCCTCCTGGGCTCTGCGGGCCGCACGGTCGTCCTCGTGACCCACGACGGACGCGCGGCAGCACGCTGCGACCGCGTGCTTCGACTCGACCGGGGAAGGCTGCACCCGCTAGGAGATGCCGGGTGAGGCGCGACAAGCGGGCACCGGTGGTCTGGCCGGATCGTCTGGCGGCGGCTGAAGGCCTGGCGAACGCTCGGAACGGACGTTGGACATCGGTGCTGCTGGTGCTCGTGGCCAGTTGGCTCGTCGGCAGCAGCGGCGCGGCCAATGCGCTCGAAGTGGGTCGGCTCGTCTCAGTGGAACGCGAATGGGTGGCAGCAGGTGGCCGGACGTTCGTGGTGGAACCTTCGGACCCATCCGAGCGAGGTGGGATCGATGTGGCGTTGTGCGACCGCCTCGTCGACGTCGACGGGGTGACCGGATCGTTCTCCACCCTGAGCACGAGCGCTGCTGCTGCACCGCGATCGGCACCGGGTCATCGGGCGACCATCGTCCAGGTCTCGCCGGGCGTTCATCGGTTCTTCGACGTCACGGCGGCGCGTGGCGCGGGGGTGATCGCCACGTCGGAGATGGTTGCGCGGACGGGGGTACGCGACGGCGAGGTCGTGACGCTCGACATCTCCGCATTCGACGGTGCGGTCCTGCCTGCCACCGCCACAGCCACCGCGGAACTGCGCGTCCTCGACAGTCCTGCGTTGGCGGCCGATCTCCGGGAGGCTTGGCTCGTGCCGGAGCTTCTGGCCGGCGCCGCGTCGAGATGTTACGTCGCGACGGACGCGGCGCACCTCAGCTCGGTGCAGGCCCACCTCGGACAGGCGCTCGCGGCTCACGACGGGACCCCGGCCGTGGTCCGCCCCCGGCTGGCGGGAAGCACGTACGGGCTGGAGCTCGCCGGGGCGTACGCGCAGCGTCCGCTCGCGGGGGCGTCGGTCTTCGGCGGCGCGATGCTCACCGTTCTCTTCATCGTCGTCCGTTGGCACCACCGCGGGCAGTGGGCGGTCTACCGGACGTTCGGCGCTCACCGTCGGGCACTGCTGCTGATCCAGCTCGCCGAGTGGCTGGTCCTCACTGCTGTCGGGTGTGCCTGGGGCTGGGCCACTTCGGTCGCGCTCGGCATCGGCCAAGCGGTGGACGTGCACGTCGTCGTCGTCCAGGCGACGGCACACGCGGCGGTCACCTGGGCGAGCGGGACGCTGGGGGTGATCGCAGCAGCGATGCTGCCCACCGGCACGCTGCTCGACACCCTCAAGGACCGATGACGCCAGCCCGTCCGGGAAACGGCTCGCGCGGCCCTCAGATCCCGGGGTCTGCCGTTGATCTGACGTCCGGGTACCGTTCTGCGCGCAGGTGCGAACCGTCCTGCCGATGGCACCAGCCCAGAGGGAGGGCGGATGGCACGGGGCCTCCCCGGGGTGGTCTGGTCCGGGCGCGAGCTCGTCGACCGGCTGGCCCGCCAGTCCCCCGCCCGGCTGGCGCTCGGCGTGTTCGCATCGGTGATCGTGGTGTTCACGGCCCTGCTGTCGATGCCGTGGGCGACCGCGTCCGGCGAGCGGGCGCCGTTCGTCGACGCCTTCTTCACCGCGACGTCGGCGGTGTGCGTCACCGGCCTGGTCACGGTGGACACCGGGACGTACTGGTCGACCGCGGGCCAGGTGACCATCCTGGTCGGCATCCAGATCGGCGGCCTGGGCGTGATGACCCTGGCGTCGATCCTCGGCCTCGCGGTGTCCCGGCGGATCGGGCTGACCCAGAAGCTGCTGGTCACCTCGGAGACCAAGACGACCCGGCTCGGCGAGGTCGGCTCGCTGGTGCGCACGGTCATCGTCACGTCGGTGGTGCTCGAGGTCGCGATCGCGCTGGTGCTGATCCCGCGCCTGCGGATGCTCGGCGACTCCTGGGGCGAGGCGGTCTGGCACGGGGTGTTCTACGCGGTCTCGGCGTTCAACAACGCGGGCTTCATCCCGACCACCGAGGGCCTGGCGCCGTTCGCCGCCGACTGGTGGGTGCTGCTGCCGATCATCGTCGGGGTGTTCATCGGGTCGCTCGGCTTCCCGGTGATCCTCAACGTCGCGCGCACCTGGCGCCGGCCCCGCCGGTGGAACCTGCACTCCAAGCTGACGATCACCACCAGCCTCGCGCTCGTCGCGTTCGGCGCGGTGGTCGTCGCGGCGTTCGAGTGGACGAACCCGAAGACCCTCGGCGGCATCGGCTGGAACGAGACGCTGCTCGCCGCCCTGTTCGCCGGCGTCATGCCGCGGTCCGGCGGGTTCTCGACGGTGAACGTCGCCGACATGCACGAGGGCACCTGGCTGCTCAACGACGCGCTGATGTTCGTGGGCGGCGGCTCCGCGTCGACCGCGGGCGGCATCAAGGTGACGACGCTCGCCGTGATGCTGCTGGCCATCGTCGCGGAGGCGCGCGGCGACCGGGACGTCGAGGCGTACGGCCGGCGGATCCCGCGCGAGGCCCTGCAGGTCGCGATCGCGGTGTCGCTCGTCAGTGCGACGATCATCCTGGTGGCCTGCCTGCTGCTGCTGGCGATCACCGGGCTCACCCTGGACGTGATCCTGTTCGAGGTGATCTCGGCGTTCGCGACCTGCGGGCTGTCCACCGGGATCACCGCCGACCTGCCCGACGCCGGCAAGTACGTGCTCGCCGTCCTGATGTTCATCGGCCGGACCGGCACGATGACGCTCGCCGCGGCCCTCGCGCTGCGCAGCCGTCGCCGTGTCGTCCGGTTCCCCGAGGAGAGGCCGATCATTGGATGACCTGACCCGCACCGGCGCGACCGGCCTGAGCCCGCTGCCCGGCGACTCCCGGCGCGGCGACCGCCGCGGTCCCGAGGGCCGGGCGAAGGGCCCCAAGCGCGAGGCCGGCATCCTCGTGATCGGCCTCGGCCGGTTCGGCTCGGCCATCGCCGCGACCCTGGACCGGCTCGGCCAGGACGTGCTCGCCGTCGAGCGGGACCCCGACCTGGTCGCGCAGTGGACCGGCCGCATCCCCCTGGTCGAGGCGGACGCCGCCAACCCCGAGGCTCTCGAGCAGGTCGGCGCGCGCGAGTTCTCCGTGGCCGTCGTCGGCGTCGGGTCCTACCTGGAGGCGTCGGTGCTCATCACCGGCAACCTCGTCGACATGGGCACGCCGCAGATCTGGGCCAAGGCGGTCAGCGCCGAGCACGCCCGCATCCTGCAGCGCATCGGCGCGCACCACGTGGTGCTGCCCGAGGCCGACGCCGGGTCCCGGGTCGCGCACCTGGTGTCCGGGAAGATGCTCGACTACATCGAGGTCGAGGACGGGTTCACGATCGTCAAGATGAAGCCGCCGCGCGAGACGCAGGGCTTCACGATCGGGCAGTCGAAGATCCGCGAGCGGTACGGGGTCACGGTCATCGGGGTGAAGAGCCCCGGGATCGACTTCGTGTACGCGACGCCGGACACCCGGATCGCGGCGAACGACCTGCTGATCGTCTCGGGCCACGCGGAGCTGCTCGAGCGGTTCGCGGCCCGGCCGTGACGGGCGCGCCCGCGGGCGACGGGCGCACCGGTCGGACCGCGCGCCCCGAGCCGGTCCCGCCGGGCCGCGACCTGCCGTCCGACGCCGCGCCCGCGCCCCGCGACAGCCGCGGGCTGCTGCTCGCCGCGCTCCGCCGCGAGGACGCGCGCACGCAGGTCGAGCTCTGCCGGGCGACGGGCCTGTCGCCCGCGACGGTGTCCACCGCCGTGGCGGCCCTCGCCGCGGAGCGCCTCGTCCGGGTGTCGCCGACGACGCGGTCCGGCCGCCGGGCCACCCAGGTGCAGCTCGCCCCGGCGGGCGCGCTGGTCGGCGTGCACTGCTACCTGGACGAGGTCCGGGTCGTGCTCGACCGCGGCGACGGCGAGCAGGTCGAGGCGGCGATCCCCCTGCCGGCCGTGCCGGGGGCGGGGCAGCAGCGGGCCGAGCACGCGGTGCGCGCGGCGCGGGCGCTGCTCGACCGCGTGCTGCGGGACACCGGCACCGACCCCGGCGCGGTCGCGGCGGTCGGCGTGGGCGTCCCGGCGCCCGTCGAGGTGCGCACCGGCCGGGTCGCGGGCGCCGGGGTGCGCGCGGGCTGGGGCGGCATGGTCGCCGCGCCCGCGCTGCTGGCTCCGGCGCCCGGGGTGCCCGTGCTGTTCGACAACGACGGCAACCTCGGCGCGCTCGCGGAGGCGCGGCTCGGCGCGGGGCGCGGGCGGTGGTCCGTCGTGCACGTCGCGCTGGGCGAGGGCGTGTCGGGCGGCGTCGTCGTCGGCGGGGAGGTGGTGCACGGCCGCACCGGCACCGCGGGCGAGCTCGGCCACCTCACCATCGACCCGGACGGCCCGGTGTGCTCGTGCGGCAACCGCGGCTGCCTCCAGGTGCTCGCGGGGGCGTCGGCGGTGCTGGACCTGCTGGTGGCGAGCCACGGGCGCCTGACCGTGCCGGAGCTGCTCGCGCACGCCGCGGCGGGCGACCCCGGGTGCCGCCGCGTGCTGTCCGACGTGGGCCGGCACCTCGGCACCGCGCTGGCCTCGGTGTGCACCGTGCTGGACCCCGACGTGCTGGTGGTCGGCGGAGCGCTCGCCGGTGCCGGGGACGTGCTGCTGGACCCCCTGCGCGAGGTGCTGGCCGAGCGCACCGCCGTCACGGCGGGCGCGGTGGTGGAGGTGGTCGCGGGGCGGCTCGGCGTGGGGGCGCCGGCCCGCGGCGCGCTGCTGCTGGCCCGGGACGCGGCGCTGGGGCGCGTCGAGGGCTGACCGCCGGCCGGCGCCGTGCGGCCGGCGGCGCCCCGCCGCACGTCCGTGCACGTGTCCGGGAGCACGCGCCCCCGGGCTCATCCCGCGCCGCAGGATGCCGATGTATCCGGGAGAGCAGGACCGTCGCGCACGCCCCGGGAGGTGATCGGTGCCGACCCGCACGACCACCCCCTCGGTGCCGACCCCGCGCGAGCCCGCGCGCGACGGCGCCGACCCCGCCGCGCCGGCCGTGCCGCCCGTGCCCGTCGTCGACGCCGCCGGCCCGACCGTCGTGGTCGCGCCCCTCGACGCGGCCGCACCCGCGGCGCGCAGCCTCCCCCAGCGCCTGGCCGCGCTCGAGCAGCTGGGCACCGTCACCGGCGCCGTCGAGCCGCGGTTCGACCGGGTCGTCCGGCTCGCCCGGCAGCTCTTCGACGTCCCCACCGCCACGGTGTCGCTCGTCGGCGCCGGCGAGCCCGCCCCCGCGCCGATGGTCGTGCCCGCGGAGCTCGCCGGGACCCCCGCGCCCGGCCGCGACGGCGTCGCCGTCCTGGAGGACCGCGGCCCCGACGCCCGGCTGCGGTTCTACGCCGAGCACCCGCTCGTCGGCGCCGACGGCCGGACCCTCGGCACCCTGTGCATCGCCGACACCCGCCCGCGCCGGTTCACCGCCGACCAGTCCGCCCTGCTCCGCGACCTCGCGCACTGGGTGGCCAAGGAGCTGAGCGTCGACGCCGAGCTCGAGCGCGCCCAGCAGGTGCAGATGGGCCTGCTCCCCCGGGAGTCCCCGCGGGTCGACGGCTACGAGCTGGCCGGCGCGTGCCTGCCGAGCAGCCAGGTCGGCGGCGACTTCTACGACTGGTACCCGGCCGCCGACGGCGTGGTGCTCACGCTCGCCGACGTCATGGGCAAGGGCCCGGCGGCCGCGATCCTGGCCGCCGCCGTGCGCGCCGTGCTCCGCGGCTCCGCGCAGGGCGAGTCCGTCGACCGCGCGATGCTGCAGGCGGGCGCCGTGCTGCACGCCGACCTGTCCGGCGCGGGCCTGTTCGCGACCGCGTTCCACGCGCGGCTCGAGGCCGCGACCGGCCGCGTGACGTACGCCGACGCCGGGCACGGGCTGACGCTGGTCGTGCGCGCCGACGGATCGTGGGAGCGGCTGGACGCCCTCGGGCTGCCGCTCGGCGTCACCGACGAGGCCACCCGGGACCTGGGCGAGACGCACCTCGGGCCCGGGGACCTGCTGCTCGCGTTCAGCGACGGGGTGCTCGACCTGTTCGACGGGTCGCTGCGCTGCGTGCCGCTGCTGGTCGGCGAGCTCCTGGACTGCCCGAGCGCGGACGAGGCCGTGCAGCGGGTGCTGCGGCTGGCGGCCGTGAGCGCGAGCCGGCCGGACGACGTCACGGTCGTCGCGCTGCGCCGCGCCGCCTGAGCCGGGCCGATCGGATCCATCGGCACCGGCACGCCGGGGCGTGTCCGCGCGGACGGATCCATGCGCGCGTGCCGACGTGCACGCGCGGGACGGCCGCGCCCCGCGGACCTATCGTGAGGGAGTGACGGACGTGCAGCGCACCGGGGCCGACGCCGTGATCGGCGACTGCGGCCTCTACACCGGCGGCGAGCGGGTGCCCGGGCGGGTCCCGCTCGGGAAGGCCGCGCACGTCGCCGACGCCACCGACGGCTACGTCTGGGTCGGGCTGCGCGAGCCCACGGACGCCGACATCGCCGAGGTGGCCGCGGAGTTCGCACTGCCGGCGCTGGCCGTCGAGGACGCCGTGCACGCCCACCAGCGGCCCAAGCTCGAGGTCTACGACGACGTCGTGTTCGCCGTGCTCAAGCCCGTCCGGTACGTCGACCACGTGGAGGTCGTCGAGGTCACCGAGATCGCGATGTTCCTCCGGCCGCAGGCGGTCGTGTCCGTCCGGCACGGCGAGGGCGGCGTGCTGCGCCAGGTGCGCGCGGAGCTCGACGCCGGCGTGCCCGCCGAGGAGGACTTCGGCCCCGCGGGCGTCCTCTACCGGACCGCCGACCGCGTCGTGGACGCCTACGAGGTCGCGCTCGGCCACATCGACCTGGACGTCGACGAGATCGAGCTGCAGGTGTTCGGCCCCGGCGACGACGACCACTCCGAGCGCATCTACAAGCTCAAGCAGGAGGTCGCGGAGTTCCGCCGGGCGATGCTGCCCCTGCAGCGGCCGCTGGAGCGGCTGGCGGCCGGCGAGGTGCCGCACGTGCCCGCCGCGGCCGAGCCGTACTTCCGCGACGTGCACGACCACCTGCTGCGGGCCGTCGACCAGATCGAGGTGATCGACCGGCAGCTCACCGACGTCCTGCAGGCCAACACCGCGCGGGTCACCACGGGCCAGAGCCGGGTGGCGCTGCGGCAGAACGAGGACATGCGGAAGATCTCGGCCTGGGCGGCGATCGCGCTGGTGCCCACGGCGGTCGCCGGGATCTACGGGATGAACTTCGAGCACATGCCGGAGCTCGGCACGCGGTACGGGTACTTCGTGGTGCTGGCGGTCATCGCGGGCGCGTGCGTGGCCCTGCACCGCGCGTTCCGCCGCAACCGCTGGCTCTGACCCCCGAGTGGACCCGGGTGGAGCGTTCTGCCCGACACGCACCGGCGTGTCGGGCAGAACGCTCCACCGAACCCCACTCGACGCGGCACGGGCCGGGACCCGGGGTCTCCCCCGCGTCCCGGCCCGTACCGGCCGTGCGCTGCGCCCGAGGTCAGCGGGCGGCGCCCGCGCGGCGCTTGTTGTAGATGTCGAACGCCACGGCCAGCAGGAGCACGAGGCCCTTGACGATCTGCTGCGTCGACTGCGGCACGCCCATCAGCTGCATGCCGTTGGACATCACGGCCATGATCAGACCACCGACCATGGCGCCGGTCACGCGGCCGACACCACCGGTGGTCGACGCGCCGCCGATGAAGCAGGCGGCGATGGCGTCGAGCTCGAACATGTTGCCCGCGCCGGGCTGCGCGCCGTTGGAGCGGGAGGAGTAGATCGCACCCGCGACACCGGCCAGGAAGCCCATGTTCACGAAGATCCAGAAGTTGACCTGCTTGACCTTCACGCCGGACAGCTGGGCGGCGTTGAGGTTGCCACCGATCGCGTAGACGTGGCGGCCGAACACCGTGCGGGTGGTGACCGTGTTGTAGGCCAGGATCAGCACCGCGAGGATGATCAGCACGATCGGCAGGCCGCGCGAGTGCGCCAGCTGCCAGGCGAACGCCATGACGACGACCGCGATCGCGACGATCTTCAGGATGAACAGCGGGAGCGCCTCGACCGACTGCTGGTAGCGGACGCGGCCCATGCGGGAGCGCCAGGCGGAGTACGCGTAGCCGACGATGGCGACCGCCGCGATGATCAGCGTGAAGGCGTCGAAGCCGTTGCCGCCGAGCAGGCCGTTGATGAAGCCGCCGGCGACCTTCTGGTACGAGGAGGGGAACGGCGACAGCGAGATGTTGTTCAGCACCTCGTAGGTGAGGCCGCGGAACAGGAGCATGCCGGCCAGCGTCACGATGAACGCCGGGATGCCGACGTACGCGACCCAGAAGCCCTGCCACGCGCCGACCAGGAGGCCGACCACGAGGGCGGCGAGGATGCCGACCCACCACGGCTGGCCGTTCTTGATGACCAGGATCGCGGACACCGCGCCGGTCAGCGCCACCACGGAGCCCACCGACAGGTCGATGTGGCCGCCGATGATGACGATCACCATGCCGATGGCGAGGATCAGGATGTACGAGTACTGCAGGACGATGTTCGTGATGTTGCCCGGTGCGAGCAGCACGCCGTCCGTGAGGATCGCGAAGAGCGCGATGATCGCGACGAACGCGATGTAGATGCCACTCGTCCGCAGGTTCTTGGTGAAGATGTCCCGCAGGCCTTCCACAGCCGTCATCGAACCGTTTCCTTTTCCTTCGTCATGAGCTCCATGAGGCTCTCCGGGGTGGCGACCGCGCGCTCCTGCACGCCGGTGATCCGACCGAACGCGAGGGTGTAGATGCGGTCGCAGATGCCCAGGAGCTCGGGCAGCTCGGAGGAGATGACCACGACGGCCTTCCCCGCGTCCGCGAGCTTGTTGATGATCGTGTAGATCTCGTACTTGGCGCCGACGTCGATGCCACGGGTCGGCTCGTCCAGGATCAGGACCTCGGGGTCCGTGTAGATCCACTTGGACAGCACGACCTTCTGCTGGTTGCCGCCCGACAGCTTGCCGGTCAGCGCCATCACGGTCGGCGACTTGATGTTCATGGACCGCCGGTACTCCTCGGCGACCTTGATCTCCTCGTTGCCGTTGACCCAGCCGGCCTTCGACAGCTTGCCGAGCGCGGCGGCCGAGATGTTCCGGCGGATGTCCTCGATGAGGTTGAGGCCGTAGGTCTTGCGGTCCTCGGTCGCGTACGCGAGCCCGTGGCCGATCGCCTCGCTCACCGAGCGGGTCTTGATCTCCTTGCCGTGCAGGAAGACCTTGCCCGTCACGTTGCGGCCGTAGGAGCGTCCGAAGACGCTCATGGCGAGCTCGGTGCGGCCGGCGCCCATCAGGCCCGCGATGCCGACGATCTCGCCGGCGCGGACGTTGAAGGACGCGCCGTCGACGACCACGCGACCCGGCTGGGTGGGGTGCTCGACGTGCCAGTCCTCGACCCGGAACACCTCCTCGCCGACGTGCGAGACGTGCTCGGGGTACCGGTGCTCGAGGTCCCGGCCGACCATGCCCTTGATGATCCGGTCCTGGGTGACGTTGTCGGCGACCATGTCGAGGGTCTCGATCGTCTTGCCGTCGCGGATGATCGTCGTGGAGTTCGCGATGTCGGCGATCTCGTTGAGCTTGTGCGAGATCATGATCGAGGTGATGCCCTGGCCCTGCAGGTGCCGCAGCAGGTTGAGCAGGTGCTCGGAGTCCGAGTCGTTGAGCGCCGCGGTCGGCTCGTCGAGGATGAGCAGCTTCACCTTCTTGGAGAGCGCCTTGGCGATCTCCACGAGCTGCTGCTTGCCGACGCCGAGCTGGCCGATCGGGGTGGTCGGGTTCTCGTCGAGGCCGACCCGTGCCAGCAGCACGGCCGCCTCGGAGTTCGCCCGGTTCCAGTCGACGAGGCCGTGGCGCGCCCGCTCGTTGCCGAGGAAGATGTTCTCCGCGACCGAGAGGTAGGGCACCAGAGCGAGCTCCTGGTGGATGATCACGATCCCCTTCTCCTCGGAGTCGTTGATCGAGCTGAACTCGACCGTCTCCCCGTCGAAGCGGATCTCCCCGTCGTAGGTGCCGTGCGGGTACACGCCCGACAGCACCTTCATGAGGGTGGACTTGCCGGCCCCGTTCTCCCCGCAGATCGCGTGGATCTCCCCGCGCTTGACGTTCAGGTTGACGTCCTGCAGCGCCTTGACCCCGGGAAAGGTCTTGGTGATGGAGTGCATTTCCAGGATGTGGTCGCTCATGCGGCCTCGACCGTCCTCAGTCGTGTCGGGCGATGGAACTCGTCACCGCGCAGGCCGGCCGGCACGTGTCGTGCCGGCCGGCCCGCGTCGGTCACGCGGTGGGTCGGGGGTCAGGAGGCCTGACCCGCCGCGACCTCCTCCTCGGTCCAGTAGCCCGAGTCGATGAGGAGCGACTGGATGTTGTCGGCGTAGACGATGTCCGACTCCAGCAGGAACGACGGGACGACCTTCACGCCGTTGTCGTAGTCCTCGGTGTTGTTCGCCTCGGGCTCGTCGCCCTCGAGGAACGCCTGGGCCGAGACGACGGCCTGCTCCGCGAGCTTGCGGGTGTCCTTGAAGATCGTCGAGAACTGCACGCCGTCCTTGATGAGCTTGACGGAGGCGATCTCGGCGTCCTGGCCGGTCACGATCGGCAGGCCGGCCTCGATGCTGTCGCCGTAGCCGGCGTTCTGCAGCGCGGTGATGATGCCGCGGGAGATGCCGTCGTAGGGCGAGAGCACGCCCTGGACCTTGGTGCCGTCCGAGTACGTGGAGGTCAGCAGGTCCTCCATGCGCTTCTGGGCGGTCTCCTGGAGCCAGCGGAGCGTGGCGACCTGCTCGATCTCGGTCTGGCCCGACTTCACGACCAGCGTGCCGTTGTCGATGTACGGCTGCAGCGTGTCCATCGCGCCCTTGAAGAAGAAGTGCGCGTTGTTGTCGTCCAGCGAGCCGGCGAACAGCTCGATGTTGAACGGACCGGTCGCGCCGGCCTCGTTGCCCTCGGCGTCGAGGATGCCCAGGCCGACGAGCAGCGAGGTGGCCTGCTGGACGCCGACGTTGTAGTTGTCGAACGTGACGTAGAAGTCGACGTTCTCGGTGTCGCGGATCAGGCGGTCGTAGGCGATGACCGGGATGCCCTGGTCGGCCGCGGCCTGCAGCTGGTTGGCCAGCGCGGTGCCGTCGATCGAGGCGACGATCAGGAGGTCGGCGCCCTTCGTGATCATCTGGTCGATCTGCTGCGCCTGCGTCGGGATGTCGTCGGCCGCGTACTGCAGGTCGACCGTGTAGCCGGCCTCCTCGAGCTGGCTCTTGACGGCGTCGCCGTCCGCGATCCAGCGCTCCGAGGTCTCGGTCGGCATCGCGACGCCGATCGTGAGGTCGCTGGGGTCCGCGTCGGTGCCCTCGCCGCTGGTGCTGCCGGCGCCGCCGCCGGAGCACGCCGCCAGGCCGAGCGCGAGAACGCCGCCGAGCGCGACGAACCGGATGCTCTTCATGTCCTTCTCCTCCTCGAGAGGGTTGCTGACCTCGTCGTCATGGGCTCGGATTCCGCACCGTCGCCCGTCCTGCCCTGCGCCGCGTGCCGGGGTCGTTCTCCCCCGCCACCGGCGAGCACGTGCACACTCTCGCGGCCTTGACTTCAAGAAGTCAAGCCAAAGGAACGGGGCCCAGGTTGCAGATGGGTAACGGTCCGACGCCCGAGGGCGACCGGCAGCGTCGCCGCAGGTCACACGCACTTTTTCGCACCCTCGGTGCAGCCGGTCGCGCGCCCGGATCACCCGCTCGGCACAGGCTCTTGGATTCGTTCACCGAAGTCAGACGGCCGAACGGGCGATGGCCAGGTGAGCGCTCACACGACGACGGCCCGCCCCCGCAGCAGCGGGGACGGGCCGTCGGGACGGAAGGGCGGGGGCTCAGAACCCCTGCGCGATCCGGTAGTACACCTGGTTCCAGCGCACCTGGTCGCGGAAGCCGCGGCGGGTGGTGTCCTGGTCGATGACCAGCAGCTCGGTGCCGGCGATGTCGGCGTAGATCTCGAACGCCTCGACGCCCGCCGCGGTCGACATGACCGTGTGGTGCGCGCCGCCGGCCGTCAGCCAGGCCTCGGCCGACGTGGCGAAGTCCGGACGGGGCTCCCAGACCGCGCGGGCGACCGGCAGGTTCGGCAGCTCCTGGGTCGGGGGCACGACGTCCACGACGTTCGCGGTCATCCGGAACCGGTCCCGCATGTCGGCCAGCGACACGACCACGGCCTCGCCCGGGTCGGCGTCGAACACCATGCGGACCGGGTCCTCCTTGCCGCCGATGCCGAGCGGGTGGATCTCCACCTTCGGCTTCGACGTGGTCAGGGAGGGGCAGACCTCGAGCATGTGCGCGCCGAGGATCTTCTCGGCGCCCGGGGTCAGGTCGTAGGTGTAGTCCTCCATGAGCGAGGCGCCGCCGGGCAGGCCCTCGCCCATCACCTTGGCCGCGCGCACCAGGACGGCGGTCTTCCAGTCGCCCTCGGCGCCGAACCCGTAGCCCTTCGACATCAGGCGCTGGACGGCGAGGCCCGGGAGCTGGCGCAGGGCGCCGAGGTCCTCGAAGTTCGTGGTGAACGCCTGGGCGCCCACCTCGGTCAGGAAGGCCTCCAGCGCGATCTCCTGGCGGGCCGCGTAGCGCAGCGACTCGTGGCGGTCGCCGTCGCGGCGCAGCTCGGGCACCACGTCGTAGAGCTCCTCGTACTCCGCGACCAGCGCGTCGACGTCGGCGTCCGCCACGGCCTCCACGGCGGCGACGAGCTCGTTCACGCCCCAGGTGTTGACCGAGACGCCGAACCGCAGCTCGGCCTCGGTCTTGTCGCCCTCGGTGACCGCGACGTTGCGCATGTTGTCGCCGAACCGGACGAGCTTCAGCTCGTGCGTGGCGGCCCAGCCCGCGGCGGCGCGCGCCCAGGTGCCGACCCGCTTCGCCACCGCCGGGTTCGACGCGTGGCCGACGACGGTCGTGCGCGCGACGCCGAGCCGGGAGGCGATGTACGCGTACTCGCGGTCGCCGTGCGCGGCCTGGTTGAGGTTCATGAAGTCCATGTCGATGCTGTCCCAGGGCAGCTCGACGTTCGCCTGCGTGTGCAGGTGCAGCAGCGGCTTGCGCAGCTGGTCCAGGCCGGCGATCCACATCTTGGCCGGGCTGAACGTGTGCATCCAGGTGATGACGCCCAGGACGCGGTCGTCGGAGTTCGCGTCGAGCATCGCCCGGCGGATCGACACGGAGTCCTTGAGCACCGGCTTCCACACGATGCGGACCGGCACGTCGGCGGCCTCGTCGAGGGTGCGGGCGACCTCCTGGGACTGCTCGGCGACCTGGCGCAGGGTGTCCTCGCCGTAGAGGTCCTGGCTGCCGGTGAAGAACCAGACCTCGCGGTCGGCGTAGGGCTTGCTCATGCGTCCTGCTCCTTCGTGGTGGGCTCAGCGGCCGGAGCGGCGGTGCCCTGGCCGTAGACGTTCTGGTACCGCGCGTACAGCGAGTCGACCTGGTCCTGCGGGATGCGGGTGGGCTCCCCGAGCTGGCGGGAGATGTGCACGGTGCGCGCGACCTCCTCGACCATGACGGCGGCCTTGACCGCGGCCTTGGCGTCCTTCCCGATCGTGAAGGGGCCGTGGTTGCGCATGAGCACCGCCGGGCTGCGCGACTCCCGCAGCGTCTCGACGATGCCGCGGCCGATCGAGTCGTCGCCGATGAGCGCGAACGGGCCGATCGGGATGTCCCCGCCGAACTCGTCGGCCATCATCGTCAGCACGCACGGCACCGGCTCGGCGCGGGCGGCCCAGGCCGTCGCGTAGGTCGAGTGCGTGTGCACGACGCCGCCGATCTCGGGCATGTGCGTGTAGACGTAGGCGTGCGCCGCGGTGTCCGAGGACGGGCTGCGGGTGCCGTCGACCAGGTTCCCGTCGAGGTCGCACACGACCATCGACTCGGGGGTGAGCTCGTCGTAGGTCACGCCGGACGGCTTGATGACGAGCAGGTCGGCGGCCGACGGGCCGGCCGGGTCGACCTGGACGCGCTGGGACACGTTGCCCGCGGTCCAGACGACGAGCTCCCAGCGGGGCAGCTCGGCGTGCAGCGTCGCGACGACCTCGCGGGTGCGCGCGACCGCCTCCTGCACCTCGGCCGGGTAGTCGGCGAGGGTCCGGGTCATGGGGTCTCCTCCTCGGGAGTGGGTGGTCAGAGGGACTCGGTCGCCGCGCGCTCGACGGCCAGGCCGGCGCGGTAGCGGTCCAGGAACTGCTCGTAGCCGGCGACGTCCGCCGGGTCCGGCGCCACGGTGTCGACGTCCGCACCGGCGAACACGCGCTCGGTCAGGTAGGTCGGCAGGTCCTGCTCGGCCGCGGCGTCGAGGTACGCCGCGAGCACCGCGATGCCCCAGGCGCCGCCCTCGGCCGCGGTCTCGCCGACCGCGACGGGGGCGTCGATCGCCGCCGCCAGCAGGCGCTGCGCGACGCCCGCGGTCCGGAACATCCCGCCGTGCGCGAGCATCGCGTCGATGGCGACGCCCTCGCCCTGCAGGACGTGCATGCCGAGGCTCAGCGTGCCGAACGCCGAGTACAGCTGCGTCCGCATGAAGTTCGCGAGCGTCAGCCGGCTGTCGGGGGTGCGCACCACGAGGGGGCGGCCGGCGTCGAGGCCGGTGATGGGCTCGCCGGAGAGGTAGTTGTATGCCAGCAGGCCGCCGCCGTCCGCGTCGCCCTCGAGCGCCGCGCGGAACAGCGCGCCGAACACGTCGTCGGCCGCGGCGGGCGCGCCGAGCGCGGTGGCGAACTCGCCGAACAGGCCGGCCCAGGCGTTGAGCTCCGAGGCGCCGTTGTTGCAGTGCACCATCGCGACCAGGTCGCCGGCCGGGGTGGTCACGACGTCGAGCTCGTGGTGCACCCGCTCCAGCGGCTTCTCCAGCACGACCATCGCGAAGATCGACGTGCCGGCGCTGACGTTGCCGGTGCGCGGGGCGACCGAGTTGGTCGCCACCATGCCGGTGCCGGCGTCGCCCTCGGGCGGGCACAGCGGGATGCCGGCCCGCAGCGTGCCGGTCGGGTCGAGCAGCGCGGCGCCCTCCTCCGTGAGCCGGCCGGCGTCGGCGCCCGCGGGCAGCACCTCGGGCAGCAGCGCCTCGACCTTCAGGCCGGGGCGACGGGTCGCGACGATCTCGTCGACCTGGGCCAGCATCGTCGCGTCGTAGCCGCGGGTGGCCGGGTCGATCGGGAACATGCCGGACGCGTCGCCGACGCCGAGCACCTTGCGGCCGGTGAGCTTCCAGTGCACGTAGCCGGCCAGCGTCGTGGTGAAGTCGATCTGCGGGACGTGCGGCTCGTGGTCGAGGATCGCCTGGTAGAGGTGGGCGATCGACCAGCGCAGCGGGATGTTGAAGCCGAGCTTGTCGGTGAGCTCGGCGGCGGCCCGGCCGGTCGAGGTGTTGCGCCAGGTGCGGAACGGCACCAGCAGCTCGCCGTCGGCGTCGAACGGCAGGTAGCCGTGCATCATCGCCGAGACGCCGAGCGCGCCGAACGTCGTCGGGCGGACGCCGTACCGCTGCTCGACGTCGGCCAGCAGCGTGGCGATCGACTCCTGGAGGCCGGCCCACACGGCGTCGAGGGAGTAGGTCCACACCCCGTCGACGAGCTGGTTCTCCCACTCGTGGCTGCCCGTGGCGACCGGCGCGTGGTCCGGGCCGATCAGGCAGGCCTTGATCCGGGTCGAGCCGAGCTCGATGCCCAGCGAGGTCCGGCCGTCCGTGATCGCGGCGGCGATCTCGTCGCGGCGTGCGTCGTCGTGGTCCTGCGCCATTGCGTGCTCCGTCCTCGCCGTTCGGGCAGCACTGCCCGCTCGCCTGCGATGTTCCCGCACGCGGCTGAGCGCCGCGTCCTGCCGCCGATGTTAGCGCTCACACGCCCGCGCGCCAACCGCCCTGCTGACGCGCCCGTGCGCTCGCTCCCGCGAAGGCCTGACCTCGCCGAGTCTCCGTTCTCGGCCTGTGCGACACAGGGCGTGCAGAGACGCGAAGTGGAGACTCGACGCACGCGTGGCGAGGGCGGGACGCCCAGCGCGCGGGTGCCACGGGCAGGTTCAGCGCGCGGCCGGGGGCGCGGTGCTCGCGCGCGGGACCAGGGTCGCCGGGAGGAGGGTGCGGGGCGGGGGGTCGCCCGCGAGGGCGGCGACCAGGGCGCGGATCGCGCTGCGGCCGAGCGCCGGGAAGTCCTGCCGGACGGTCGTCAGCGGCGGCACGAAGTACGCGGCGCCGGCCTCGTCGTCGAAGCCGACCACCGACACGTCCTGCGGCACCCGCAGACCGCGCTCCCAGAACGCCCGCAGCAGGCCCAGGGCGAGCTGGTCGTTGGCGGCGAACACAGCCGTCGGCGCGCCGGCGTCGGCCAGCCGCAGCCCCTCGCGGTACCCGGACTCGGCGGACCAGTCGACCTCGACCGGCTCCGGCGCCCCGACGCCCGCGGCCGCGCACGCCTCCCGCCAGCCCGCGAGCCGCTCCTGCGCGTCGAACCAGTCCTGCGGCCCGGCCAGGTGCACGACCTCGCGGTGGCCCAGCTCGACGAGGTGCCGGGTCGCGGCCCGGGCGCCCTCGCGCTGGTCGACGCCGACCGCCACGACGTGCGCGGGCCCGGGCACCGGCTCGCCCGAGGTCACCGACACGACCGGCACCGGCACGTCGAACGCCGCGACCGCCTCGGCCACGTCGACCTGGGGCGCGATGATCGCGATGCCCTCGACGGCCTGGTCGAGGAAGTGGTCGAGCGCCCCGCGCATGGTGCCCGCGTCGAACGTGTCGATCGCCGCGACGCTCACGTAGTAGCCGACCTCGCGCGCCGCGCTCTCCAGGCCGATGAGCGTGCTCGTCGGGCCGTGGTGCACCGACGACGTGGTGACGACTCCGAGCGCCCCGGACCGCCGGGTGACGAGCGCCCGGGCCGCGCTGTTCCGGCGGTAGCCGAGCTCGGCGATCGCCGCGAGCACGCGGTCGCGGGTCTCGGGCCGGACGCTCGGGTGGTCGTTCAGCACGCGCGACACCGTCTGGTGCGACACCCCGGCCAGCGCGGCGACGTCGCTCATCGCGGGCGGTCGCCGCACGGCGGGGACGCCGGGCGTGCCGGTCACGGCGGGCCTACCGGTCCCCGCGGGGCGCCGGGGCCGCCGCCGCGCCGAGCTCACGCGACCGGTCGTGCGCCGCGCGCGCCGCCGCGACGACACCGGCCCGGACGCCGTGCGCGTCGAGCTGCGCCACGCCCGCCACGGTCGTCCCGCCGGGCGACGAGACCCGCTCGCGCAGCACGACCGGGTGGTCGCCGGTCTGCGCGGCCAGGGCGGCCGAGCCCTCGACGGTCGCGACGGCGAGCCGGGTGGAGAGGTCGCGCGTCAGCCCGAGCAGGACGCCGGCCTCCGCCATCGCGTCGATGAGGTAGAACGCGTACGCCGGGCCCGAGCCGGAGATCGCGGTCACGGCGTCCAGGTCCTTCTCGGCCACCCGGACGACGAGCCCGGTCGCGGCGAGCGCGCGCTCCGCGAGGTCGAGGTGCTCGTCGGTGGCGTGCGTGCCGGGGGCGATCGCGCTGGCGCCCTTGCCGACCAGCGCCGGGGTGTTCGGCATGACCCGGACGACCGGCGTGCCCTCGGGCAGCGCCGCCTCGTACACCGCGACGGGGATGCCGGCGGCGACCGAGACGACCAGGGTGCCGGGTCGCAGCGTCGGGGCGATCTCCGCCAGCACGTCCGGCACGACCTGCGGCTTGACCGCGATCAGCACCAGCCCGGCACCCTTGACCGCCTTGGCGTTCGGGTCGGCCGCGCGCACCCCGTACCTGCTCGACAGCTCCATGGCCCGGGCGGCGCTGCGCTCGGTGACGTCGACGTCGTCGGCGGTCCAGCCGGCCGCGAGCAGAGCCGTGACCAGGGCCTCGCCCATGACGCCGCCGCCGAGGACCGCCGCGTGCGGTCGTGCCGTGGTCTGCGTCATCGGGTGTCCTCCGGTGGTGGTCGTGCGGGTGGGGCTGGCGGCGAGCCTAGCCCCGGTGGCGGTCGGCCCGGCCGCTCAGGCCGGCCGCGGCGCGTACATGATGACCGCGACCCCGGCGAGGCACAGCAGCGCGCCGAGCACGTCCCAGCGGTCGGGCCGGAAGCCGTCGGCCACCATCCCCCACGCGAGCGAGCCGGCGACGAACACGCCGCCGTACGCCGCGAGGATCCGGCCGAAGTGCGCGTCCGGCTGCAGGGTCGCGACGAACCCGTACAGCCCGAGCGCGATCACGCCCGCGCCGATCCACACCCAGCCCCTGTGCTCGCGCACGCCCTGCCAGACCAGCCACGCGCCGCCGATCTCCAGCAGCGCGGCGAGCGCGAACAGCAGCACCGACCGCAGCGGCATGCGGACCCCTCCCCTGCCGGGCCGCGGGCGGGCGTCGGCGGGTCCAGCGTGGCAGAAAGGCGCCCGGCCGGGTCCCCTCGGTCAAGCCGGTTCGTAGGTCCAGAGCTCCATCCCCTGCCAGCCCTCGGGAAACCCCATCGACGAATGGGGATCGAGGCCCGGGACAACAGGGAACTTCTTGACGACCGTCGCCAGCTGCCGCGGCCAGTTCGTCGTCGGGTCCAAGCAGATGAGCATGTGCCCGATGATCGCGGCGAGCACGTACACGCGGTTGTTGTCCGTGTGGCGGAGGTGGTGGAGCCGAAGGTGCGTCTGGGTCGTCGCCGGGATGCGCGGTGGGTACACCGTCGCGCGGTTCCACACGCGCGCGTTGTGAGCGCAGTGGTTGCGCAGGACGTTCAGGGATCGCAGCCAACCGTGCACGACATCACGGTTCTTGATCTCGAGAGTGCGTGCGATCGCCCCCGCGTCCCGGGAGCCGAGCAGGTTGTACAGGCCCGTCAAGCACCCGAAGGTCATGATCTCCGTGGCCGCCCAGATCGGGAGCCGGCCCTCGTACTTCCAGACGAAGTGGCGGACGAACTCTTCGGTCCTCGCGTCGTCCAGCAAGGCGTGGAAGCGACGCAACCACTCCTCGTGCAGCGTCCTCCGGGGGCCCGCGCCCCTCACGTGGGCGACCTCTCGGCACCGTGCCCCGTCCAGGTGCGCCGCGTCCAGGTGGCCGTGCGGGTCGGTCTTGCCCAGCTGGTAACCGACCTGCACGCGCAGGGCGACCTCGATCCGCTGGAGCCCGCTCAGGAGCACGCCCCGCAGGCGGTCGTCGAAGTCATGGAGAGCCACCGCCTGCTCGAAGGTCGCCCCGTCGACGAACTTGTCAGACGGTGGCAGCCGCGGTCCCGACGGTCCCTGCGGCGCCGGCCTCCGAAGGACGTAGGTGTAGGCGGAGAGCCGGTAGTAGCCGATCCGGCGCAGCGCGCGGACCGCGGCACGCTCGTCACCGATCTCCAGCCCACGCCGACGCAGCAGGCCGACCTGCGCGTTGTAGTTCAGGTGGGGCTTGGCGTACTTCATCGGACGCTCCTGCACAAGAAAACCGACCCATCAGTGCCGGTGACCGGAGGTCGGTGGCACCCAGAGGGGTCGGTGTTTGTGCCACGAGACTAGCCGAGGCACGACGTGCCTGCAGGTGATCTGGGTCACACGACGAGGCAGGGCGCCCGACCGGTGCCGCGCAGGGGACGCGGGGACCGGCCGGGCGCCGTCGAGGGCCCGGATCAGCTCCCGGGCGGGCCGCCGGCCGGGAGCCCGCCACCGCCGACGTCGCCGCTGAAGCCGCCCGGGAAGGTCATCTGTCCCTGGCCCGACGACGAGTCGTCGGTGCTGCCGCCCAGGCCGGAGAGCCCGCCGCTGGACTCCGAGTCGTCCGACACCAGCGACTCGCTCAGGTCCGCCAGCACCACCTCGTCGCCCGCCGACAGGCCGGACACGATCTGGGTGCGCTCGGCGCCGACGGCACCCCGCTCGACCTCGACGGACTCGACCGTCCCGCCGCTGAGCACCTGCACCGTGGCGGTCGAGCCGTCCAGGTGCACCGCCGACGACGGCACGGTGAGCGTCTGCTCGGACGCGGCGACCGCGATGGACACCTGGGCCGAGGAGCCGTTGTAGAGCGCGACGCCCTCCGGGTCGACCGAGATGTCCACGGTGTAGGTCGGGTCGGACGACGTCGTGGACGCGTTCAGGATGCCGATGGCCGTGACCGTGCCGGTCAGGTCCTCGTCGCTGGTGCGCACCGAGAGGGCGGCCTCCTGGCCGACCTCGACCAGGTCGACCTGGCTGAGCGGCACCGTGGTGGACACGGTGTACCCGTCGTCGCCGATGACGGTGATGACGGCCGACGTCGAGGAGGCCTCGACCTCGTCGCCCGCGGCGATCGAGACCGCCGCGACGGTGCCCGCGATCGGGCTGGTGAGGTCGACCAGGTCCAGCTTGCTCCGCGCGACGGCGAGCTCCGCCTCGGCCTGGTCGATCGCGGCCTGGTCGGCGAGCAGGTCGGCGGCGGTCGCGACCGCGGAGCCGCCCGAGCCCGTGGCGCCCGAGCCCGAGGTGCCGGACGGCACGGAGCCCGTGGTCGAGGAGGTGTCGCCCGAGGACGACTGGCCCGTGCCGGACGACGAGCCGCTCGGCAGCGCGGCGCTCTGGTCGGCGGCCGCGGAGCCGTCGGTGGTGCCGCTCGCCGTGCCGCCGGTCGTCCCGGTCGTGCCGCCCGTCGACGGCGCCTTGCCCGTGCCACCCGAGCCCGCCGACGTCAGCGCGTCCTGCGCCGCGGTCACCGCGGTGTCGAGGTCGGTCACCAGGGCCATGAGGCCGGTCTGCGCCTCGTCCACGGTCGTCTGCGCCGCGAGCACGGCGGTGATGGCGTCCTGGCACGAGGTGAGGTCGCCGGTGGTCGTGCTGGTGGTGGACGCGGCGCCGGTGATCACCGCGCCCGTGGTCGCGGCGGCGCCGCTCGCGGTGGCGTCTGCCGTCGCAGCCTCCTCGGCCGGCGCGTCCTGCGTCGGCTCCTCGGTCGGCTCGGTGGTCGGTTCGGTCGTCGGCTCGTCCGTCGATCCGTCGCCGGCCCCGTCGCCCGAGCCGTCGCCGGACCCGTCACCCGAGCCGTCGTCGTCGAGCACCGCCCGGCACGCCTCCTGCGCGGCCGCAGTCGCGGTGGACGCCTCCGCCAGCGCCGCCTGCGCCGCCTGGTACTGCGCGAGCAGCGCCTGCTGGGCGGCCTTCACGGCGGCGACCGCCTGCGTCACGGCGGGGTCCGCCGCAGACGCGTCGCCGTCGGTCGCGCCGGCTCCCGTCGACCCGCCGGCCTGCGCGTCCCCGCCGGTCGCCGCGTCGTCCGGGGCCGAGCCGGTCGAGCCGATCCCGGTCGACCCGGACCCGGTCGTCGACGTCCCCGTCCCGCCCGAGGACGCGCCGGTGCTGGTCGTGCTGCCGCTCGTGCTGCTGCCCGAGGTCTGGGAGTCGATGTCGTCCTCCAGCTGCTGCTGCGCGTCGGCCACGGCCTGCTCGGCCTCCTCGACGGCGTCCTCCAGGGAGGCGGTGTCGAGCGTGGCGAGCACCTGGCCCGCGGTGACCGTGTCGCCGACGGCCACGTCGACCGCGCCGACGGTGCCCGCGACGGAGAAGGACCGGTCGTACCGGCTGGCCGAGGCGACCGTGCCGGTGGCGTCGATCGTCTGCTCCACGGTCCCCCGCTCGGCGGTCGCCGTCCGGTAGCCGCTGCCCTTCGAGCCGTTGACGGCGATCGCCACGCCGCCGCCGACCATGCTGAGCGCGGCCGCCGAGGCGATCCCGCCCAGGACGAGCCGCCGGCGCCGCGCCGCGCGCCGGGCCCGGGCCTTGGGCGTCAGGGTCTCCGCGGGGGCGACCTCCGCCGCCCGGCGGCCCACGCGCCGCTTCAGGCTGTCACGCATCGTCGCCCTCGCTCCCGGTCGAGCCGGACGCGCCCGGGAAGCCGCCGCGCCCGCCGAACCCGGTCGAACAGCCGTCGTCGGTCGCGTCGGACAGCGTGAGGCTCGTCGCGGCGACCTGGCCGCTGCTGTCGGCCTCGCCCTGCGCCGTCACGCACCGCCCCACCGCGATGGCCGAGGCGTCCGCCGCGACCGTGCTGGTGAACGTGGTCGCGTCGTCGACGGTGACGGTGGCGGTCGTCGTCGTCGCGTCGTCCGAGCCGGGCGCCCCCGTCGACTCGACGGTGATCGTGCTGCCGTCGACCGCGGTGACGAGCCCGGCGGTCGCGCCGCCGAACCCGCCGCCGGAGCCCCCGGAGCCGCCCCCCGGGAAGTCCGTGGGCGCCCCGTCGGGCATCTCGGCGCCCTCGGGCAGGTCGGTCGGCATCCCGCTGGGCATCTCGCCGTCCGTCGGGAACCCGCCGCCCGAGCCGCCGCCGAAGCCGCCCGTGCAGCCGTCGTCGGTCGCCGCGGTGATCGCGACGGACGTCGCCGCCGCGCCCTCGTCGCCCGAGGTGAACGCCACCACGCACGACCCGACGGTGACGTCGGACAGCGCGGCGGTCACGGTCTGGGTGATCGTCGTGGTGCTGTCCCAGGCGACCGCCGTCTGGCCGTCGTCGCCCTGCACCTGCAGGAGGGCGTCGGCGACGGCGGCGATCTCGCCCGAGGTGCCGCCGCCGCCGGGCATCCCCCCGCCGCCCTGGCCGGACGGCGCCTGGGCCTGCGCGCTGTCGCCGGCGTCCGCGGTGCCGGTGGACCCGGCGTCGGCGGTGTCGCTCGAGCAGGCCGCGAGCAGCACCAGGACCGCGACGGCGGCGGGGGCGGCCAGGAGGCCGGTACGGGTGCGGGACATGTCTCTCCTCGTGGTGGTGGTGCCGGGGGCGGGGTCGGGGGCCGGGGGACGCACGGGCCTCACTCCGACCGCAGGGCGTCGATGGGCGCGAGCTTCGCGGCCCGGGTGGCGGGGTAGACGCCGAACACGAGGCCGATGGCCATCGCGATCGCGACCGAGCCGCCGACGGCGGCGCCCGAGATGACGATCGACGTGTCCAGCAGGTCCGGCAGGACCTTCGCGGCGACGACGCCGAGCGCCGCGCCGAGCAGGCCGCCGGCCAGGCCGAGCACGCCCGCCTCGACCAGGAACTGCCGCCGGATGGCCCACGGCGGGGCGCCGAGCGCCTTGCGCAGGCCGATCTCGCGGGTCCGCTCGGTGACGGAGACCAGCATGATGTTCATGACCCCGATGCCGCCGACCAGCAGCGACAGCGCCGCGATGCCGGTGAGCAGGACCGTCAGCGTCCGGTAGACCGAGGTCGCGGTGCTGACCAGGGAGTCCTGGCTGTCGATGCTGAAGTCCGCGCTGTCCGCGTCGGTGATGTCGTGCAGGTTGAGCAGGAGCCGGTTGGCCTCCTGGTACGCCGCCGCCAGCTGGTCCGCCGACGCCGCCTGCACGTAGATCGTGGTCAGCGAGTTGCGGTCGAAGCCGCCGGACACGGTGTCGGACGCGGTGGTCAGCGGGATCACGACCAGGTCGTCCAGGTCGGTGTCGGTGCTGGAGCCGGCGGTGTCGAGGACCCCGACGATCGTGAACGCGGTGTCCGCGATGGTGAGCTGCTGGCCGACGACGTTCGTGGTGCCGAACAGCTCGGTGGCGGTGGTCGCGCCGATGACGGCCACGGTCGCGCCCTCCGCGTCGTCGTCCGCCGTGAGGAACTCGCCGGAGGTGACGGCGCGGGACCGGACGTCGAGCCAGTCCTCGGTGGTGCCGACGACCGTGGTGGTCCAGTTCGTGTCGTTGGCCTCGACGGACAGCGACGACTCCTTCTCCGGCGCGACGGCGCCGATGTCCGGGGCGTTGACCTCGGAGGACAGGGCGTCGGCGTCCGAGCGGGACAGCGTCGCGCCCGTGCCGAAGCCACCGCGCACGCCGTCGGAGTCGGTTGACGAGCCGGGCGTGACGATGAGCAGGTTCGACCCCAGCGCGCTGATCTGCTGGCTGACGTCCTTCTGCGTTCCCAGGCCCAGCCCGACGGTGAGGATCACCGCGGCGATGCCGATGAGGATGCCGAGCACGGTCAGCATCGAGCGCAGCTTGTGCCCCCGCACCGCGGCCCAGCCGGTGCGCAGGGTCTCGGACCAGGTCATCGCGGGTTCACCTCGTCGGACTGGATGAGGCCGTCCCGGACGAACACGATGCGCCGGGCGTGCTCGGCGACCTCGAGCTCGTGGGTGATCAGCACGATGGTGCGGCCCTGGGCGTGCAGCTCGTCGAACAGCGCGAGCACGTCCTCGGTGGACCGGGAGTCGAGGTTGCCGGTGGGCTCGTCCGCCAGGATCAGCGCGGGCTCGCCCACCAGGGCGCGGGCGACGGCGACGCGCTGCTGCTGGCCGCCGGACAGCTCGCCCGGGCGGTTGTCCAGCTTCTCGCCCAGGCCGACCCGCTCCAGGGCGGCGACCGCGCGCTCCTTGCGCTCGGCCGCCGGCACCCGGCCGTAGACCAGGGGCAGCTCGACGTTCCGCCACGCGGTGAGCGACGGCAGCAGGTGGAACTGCTGGAACACGAAGCCGAGCCGCCGGTTCCGGACGTCGGCCAGCTCGACCTCGTCCAGCTCGCCGACGTCCTCCCCCGCCAGCCGGTACTCCCCGGCGGTCAGGACGTCCAGGCAGCCGACGATGTTCATCAGCGTCGACTTGCCCGAGCCGGACGGGCCCATGATCGCCACGTACTCGCCGGCGCCGATCGCCAGGTCGACGCCCCGCAGGGCCTCGAACTCGATGCTGCCCGTGCGGTACGTCTTGCGGGCGCCGACGATCTCGATGACGGTCCCCTCCGGGTCGGCCGCGCCGGGGAACCGGTCCAGGACGAGCTCAGCCATTGCCGCCGCCCGGGAAGCCCGCGCCGCCGCCGGGCAGCTGCGAGAAGTCGGGCATCTCGCCGGACGAGAAGTCGGGCATCTCGCCGCCGCCGGGGAAGCCCTGCTGGGTGTCGCCCGAGCCGTCGCCGGAGCCGGAGGCGCGCGGGCTGAACGTGGTGACCAGCACCTCGTCGCCCTCGGCCAGGCCCTCGGTGATCTCGACGAGGTTGCCCGAAGTCTCGCCGACGGTGACCGCCGTGGTGACCGTCGCGCCGTCCGCACCCTCCTGCGTGACGACGGTCCGGCCGTCCTCGGTGGTCACCGCCGACGCCGGCACGGTCAGCACGTCGGTACGGCGCTCGTAGATGATCGAGACGTCCGCCGACTCGCCGTCGTGCAGTCCTTCGGGGCTGCCGGTGACGTCGATGGTCACCGGGTAGGCCGCGACGCCGCCGGAGCTGCTCGACAGCAGCCCGATCTCGGTCACGGTGCCGTAGACGGTGTCGGTCGAGGAGTCGGTGGTGATCTCCGCCTGGTTGCCGACGGCCAGCAGGGCCACGTCCGACTCGCTCACGCTGACACTGGTCTGCCACGCGTCCGTGCCGACGACGACGAACTGCGCGGTGCTGGTCGACGTGGTCGAGGACGAGCCCGTCGACCCCGTGCTGCCGCCCATCCCGCCGGTGCTGCCGGTGCCCCCGCTGGTGGCGGAGCCGCTGCTGCCCGAGGACGAGCCCGACCCGGTGACGGCATCGCCGACCTCGACGTCCACCGTCGTCAGCAGGCCCGACACCGGCGCCGTGAGCGTCGCGCCGGCCATGTCGGCCTCGGCGTCGTCCACGGCGGTCTGCGCGACGTCCACCTGGGCGGAGAGCGCGGCGACCTGCGCGTCGGAGGAGTCGGAGCCGTCGGCCTCGTCCTGGGCGTTCGACAGCGACGCCTGCGCGCTCGCCAGCTCGGCCTTCGCCTGGAGCAGCGCGGCGTTCAGCTGCAGCGTGTCGACTGTCGCGAGCTGCTGGCCCGCGGTCACGGTGTCGCCGACCGCGACGTCGACCGACGTCACGGTGCCGCTCACCGCGAACGACACGTCCTCCTGGACCGTCGGGGTCAGCGTGCCGGATCCCGAGACCGACTGCTGGATCGTCGTCAGGCTCGCGGCCACCGACGTCGTCGTCGACTCCGGGGTGGCGGCCTGCGCCGGCGACTCGCGGAACCCGAACCAGTAGACCCCGGTCCCGGCGACGCCCACCAGCAGCGCGACCGCCACCACCCGCACCCACGGTCGGGTGCGCCTCCACAGCGACAGCATGTTCTCCCTCGGTCCGTCGGGGACGGACCGCGCTCGCGGGCGGTGCCGCGGGGCCGTCCCGGCTGGTCAGGACCGTAGGGAGCGAGGCTGGACCGGCCGTAGCACCACCCTGTGCTCAGCCTGTGCGGGAGGTTCGGCGCTGCGGGCGGGTTCGCGCGGGCGGGCTCGCGCGGGCGGGCGGATGGATCCACTCGCACGGACACGCCCGGGCGTGTTCGTGCGAAGGGTTCCATCCGCCCGGCGGTGGCTCGTCGAGCGTCCCTCCGGCGGGCGCGAGGTCAGGCCGGGAGGAGGAGGCCGTCCGCCACCAGGCCGCGGACCTCGGGCAGCACGTCCGCCGCCACCGCGTCGGCGTCGACGCCCAGCAGCGCGCCCAGGGCGCCGACGATCTGCCCGACCGTGAGCTCCCCGTCGCAGGCGCCGACCAGACCCGCGAGCGCCGTCCCCGCCTGCACGGTCCGCCCGAACCCGCCGCCCTGGCGCAGCAGCACGATCTGCGGGTCGACGTCGCCCGGACGCAGGTACCGCTCCTCGGTGACGTCGCCCGGCACGAGCAGCCGCTCGGCCGCGAGCGCCGCGTCGTCCCGCCGGCGCAGCCAGTCGTGCGCGGCCAGCGACGCCCCGATGGCCGGGCCGAGCGGCTGCCGGACCGTGCCGGTGACCTCCTCGAGCCGCCGCAGCCTCGGGGCGTCCGCCAGGTCCGCGGCCGGCCGGCGCAGGACGACGATCCCGAACCCGATGCCCTCGACGTCCCGGGACGCGAAGTCCGCGAGCCAGGCGGCGTACCGGGCGCGCCACGCCGCGGGGTCGCGGTCGGGGGTGGTGCCGCCGTCGCGGATCCAGGTCTCGGCGTACTGGGCGGGGTCCTGCAGCTCGCGCTGCACGACCCACCCGTCCAGCCCGGACGCGTCGAGCCAGGCGCCGACGCGCTCGTCCCAGGACTCCCCGCGCCGCACCTCCCAGTTGCCGAGCAGCTGCGCCACGCCGCCGGGCGCCAGCACCGACCCGACGGACGTGATCAGGTCGGACACGATCGCGTCGCCGGTGCGGCCGCCGTCCCGGTACTCGTAGGTCGGGACGTCCGCGGCCGCGCGCGGGGTGATGACGAACGGCGGGTTGCTCACCACCAGGTCGAACCGCTCCCCCGCGACGGGATCCAGCATCGACCCGAGCCGCAGGTCCAGCGCGGACGGCGCCAGCCCCGCCAGCGCCGCGTTGAACCGGGCGAACCCGAGCGCCCGCGCCGAGATGTCCGTGCCGACGACCACGTCGCTGTGCCGGGCCGCGTGCAGCGCCTGGATCCCGCAGCCGGTGCCGAGGTCGAGGGTGCGGGCGCTCGGCTCGCGCACCGTCACCTGCGCGAGCGTCGTGGACGCGCCGCCGACGCCCAGCACGTGGTCGGTGCGCAGCGCGCCGCCGGTCGCCAGCTCGCCGAGGTCCGAGGCCACCCACCAGTCGACGGGGCCGGCGGCGTCCTCCGCCTCGTAGGGCCGCAGGTCGACCCGGGCGCGCGCCGCGTCGTCCGCGCCCGCACCGGCCGCGGCGACCAGCCCCAGCCGCTCGGCGCCCTCGACGCCGAGCGACGGCAGCGCCCGGGCCAGCGCGGCCGCGGGCACCGGGACGCCGAGCACGAACGCGCGGACCAGCGCCGCGCGGGGCTCGTCGCCGGCCGTCGCCAGCAGGGCGGGGACCGGCTCCTCGCGGTGCAGCGCGGCGCTCGCGACCGGGCCGAGCAGCTCCTCGACCCCGGGCACGGTGAACCCGGAGGCGGCGAGGTCGGCGCGCAGCGCGGTGACGAGCGCGGGGTCGGCGGTCAGGGGCTCGGTCGGGGCGGCGTCCACCGGACCATCCTCCCCGACGCGACCCGGCGCGTCGGCCCGGCGTCAGACCGGCAGCGGCTCCCCGCCCGGCCCGTCGCCCCCGGCGGGCGCGGCGTGCGGCACGACCTCGTCCTGCCAGCGCGTCGCGTACCAGCCGGTCGGGCCGCCGGACTCCAGCGTCACCACGCCCGTGTTGTCGAGCGGCCAGCGCCCGGACGTGGCGGCGTCCAGGTTCCCGGCCCGGGTCAGCGTCCAGAGCCGGATCATCGCGCCGTGGCTGACCACCGCGACGGTGCCCGCGCCGGTGCCGAGCAGCTCGTACACGACCGCGTCGAACCGGTCGAGCGTCTCCTGCCCCGACTCCCCGCCCGGCATCGCGGCGCCCAGGTCCCCCGACGCCCAGGCCACCATCGTCGACAGGTACCGGTGCACCGACTCCTCGTCGGTGCGCATCTCCAGGTCCCCGGCGAGCACCTCGCGCAGGCCCTCCCGGACCTGCACCCCGAGGCCGTGCGGGCGCGCCACCTCCGCGGCGGTCGCCCGCGCGCGGTCCAGCGTCGACGCGTACACCGCGTCGAGCGGTTCGGCGGCCAGCGCCTCGCCGACCGCGCGCGCCTGCCGCTCGCCCTCGGGGGTCAGCGGCGCGCCCGGGGCGGCGGTGTCGAGCGCGTGGACCAGGTTGGACGGGGTCTGGCCGTGCCGGACGAGGTGCAGCCGCACGGTCACTCGCAGTTCTCGGTGGTGAACGCGCTCAGGTCGTCGCTCGCCGTGGCGAGGTCCTCGGAGTCGGCCTGCTCGGCGAACTGCTGCAGGGCGGCGGTGAACGCCTCCTGGTCCGTCGGGTCGATGTCGGCCAGCGCGTCGTCGAGCTCGGCGAAGGTCGAGGTGAACACGCCCCACGAGTCGGCGATGTCGTCCGGCGCCTCGACCTCGTCGAACTGGTCGCGGGCGTCCGAGATCGCGTCGGCGAACGCCTGCGGGTCGTCGCTGAGCGACCCGGCGGCGGTGATCTCCGTCATCGCGTCCTCGCCCGCGGAGCAGAACGCCTGGACCTTGTCGTCGTCGCCCGAGCAGGCGGCGAGCGGGACGACGAGCGCCAGCAGCGCGGCACCCGCGAGGGCGCCGCGGGCGGCGCGGCGGGACGGACGGAGGGCGGCGGCGCGGCGCGAGGTCATGGCCCCACCCTGCCGGACGGTCCGCCGGGCGTCGAGGCGGGCGCCGGACCGCCGCGGGGTGGACACCTCCGCGCCACGTCCGGCTCCGCCCGGCGGCACGCCCCGGGTCACGCCCGCAGCGGCACCTCGCGCTCCAGCCGCGCCTCCTCGTCCACCCGCGCCGCCCGCAGCCGGGACAGCACGACCGCGGTGAGCGCGATGAGCCCCGCCGCGATCGCGATCGACAGCCGCACCACGTGGTTCGCCCCGTCGCCGAGGCTGACCGTGACGACGGCCGGCGCGATGAGCAGCGCCACCAGGTTCATGACCTTGATGAGCGGGTTGATCGCCGGCCCGGCGGTGTCCTTGAACGGGTCGCCGACGGTGTCGCCGATGACCACCGCGTCGTGCGCCGGGGAGCCCTTGCCCCCGTACCGGCCGTCCTCGACCAGCTTCTTCGCGTTGTCCCAGGTGCCGCCCGAGTTCGCCAGGAACACCGCCATGAGCACGCCGGCGCCGATCGCCCCGGCGAGGAACCCCGCGAGCGGCCCGATGCCCAGCCCGAACCCGACCGCCACCGGCGCGGACGCCGCGAGCAGCCCGGGGGTGGCGAGCTCGCGCAGCGAGTCCCGGGTGCAGATGTCGACGACCTTGCCGTACTCCGGGCGCTCCGCGCCGGTCATGATCCCGGGGTGCTCGCGGAACTGCCGGCGCACCTCGAACACGATCGCCCCGGCCGCGCGGGTCACCGCGTCGATCGCGAGCCCGGAGAACAGGAACACCGTCGCCCCGCCCAGGATCACGCCGACCAGGGTCACCGGGCTGATCACCTGGTAGTCGGTCATCGCCAGGACGATGTCGCCCGGCACCTGCGTCAGGTCCAGCCCCCGGACCGCCCCGGCCACCGCGTCGGCGTACGACCCGAACAGCGCCGTCGCCGCCAGCACGGCCGTCGCGATCGCGATGCCCTTGGTGACGGCCTTGGTGGTGTTCCCGACGGCGTCGAGGTCGGTGAGGATCTGCGCGCCCTCCTCGGTGACGTCGCCCGACATCTCGGCGATGCCCTGGGCGTTGTCGCTCACCGGCCCGAAGGTGTCCATCGCGACGATCACGCCGACCGTCGTCAGCAGCCCGCAGCCCGCGAGCGCCACCAGGAACAGGGACAGGGAGATCGACCCGCCGGCGAGCAGGAACACCCCGCAGATCGCCGCCGCGATGGTGCCCGCCGTGTAGACCGCCGACTCCAGCCCGACGCCGATCCCGGAGAGCACCACGGTCGCCGCCCCGGTCTGCGAGGTGCGCGCCACGTGGATCGTCGGCTTCGAGGTCGTGCCCGTGAAGTAGCCGGTCAGCCAGAGGATGACGCCGGCCAGCACGACGCCGATCGCGACCGCCCCCGCCGCGACCGCACGCGGGTCGCCCGGGTGGTCCGCCAGCCCGGCCGTCCCGGCGAGGTCCGCGAACGACGACGGCAGGTACGCGAACGCCGCGACGGCCGCGAGCACCGCCCCCGCCACCGCGGCCACCGCGAAGCCGCGGTTGATCGCCGTCAGCCCGCTCTCGTCGCCACGCACCCGGGTCACGACGACCCCCAGCGCCGCGACCACCGCGCCGATCGCCGTGACGATCAGCGGGAACACGAGCCCCTCCTCGCCGAACGCCGCCCGGCCGAGGATCAGCGCCGCCACCAGCGTCACCGCGTACGACTCGAAGAGGTCGGCCGCCATGCCCGCGCAGTCGCCGACGTTGTCCCCCACGTTGTCCGCGATCGTCGCGGCGTTGCGCGGGTCGTCCTCGGGGATGTGCTGCTCGACCTTGCCGACCAGGTCGGCGCCGACGTCGGCCGCCTTGGTGAAGATGCCGCCGCCGACCCGCATGAACATCGCGAGCAGCGCGGCCCCGAAGCCGAAGCCCTCCAGCACCGCCGGCGCCTCGCCGCGGTACAGCAGGACGACCACCGCGGCGCCCAGCAGGCCCAGCCCGACGACCGACATCCCGACGACGCCACCCGTGCGCAGCGCGATCCGCGCCCCGGCCGCACGCCCGCCCGGGAGCGACGCCGCCGCGGCCACCCGCACGTTCGCCCGCGTCGCGAGCCACATCCCGAGGTAGCCGATCGACGCCGAGAACCCCGCGCCGATCAGGAAGAACACCGAGCGGCCGATCTTGACGCCGGCATCCCCCGGCAGCAGGAACAGCAGCGCGAACACCACCACCGCGAACAGCACCAGCGTGCGCAGCTGCCGGGACAGGTACGCCGCGGCGCCCTCCTGTACGGCCGCGGCGATCGCGCGCATCGACGCGGACCCCTCGTCGGCCGCCAGCACCTGCCGGCGCAGCACCACCGCCACGACGAGGGCGGCGACCGCCACGGCCGCGATGACGGCGACCACCACGAGGCTTCCGGACCCGAGCTCGACCATGCATCCTCCTCGGACGCGGGCACGGCCCTGCCCCGGCCGCCCCCGGTACGCGCCGCTCCGTTGCCGCGCGAGAGGACGCCACTGTAGCCAGATATGTCCGGTTGGGAAGGGGTGCGGGCGCACCCCTTGCGACGCCGGGATGGGCCGAACGGGTGACGCACGGCCGGCACCCCAACGGTCGGCGCCGCTGCCACGTCCACCGCACGACACTCATCCCCGGGGGAGCGCCGGCACGACCCCGGACATCAGCTGCGGAGGACCCGTGACCTGGCAGGACGACCTGGCCGCCTTCGCCCGGGAGCGCGGCCCCGCGCTCGTGGGCTACGCGCGGCTGCTCACCGGCGACACCGCGGCCGCCGAGGACCTGGTCCAGGAGGCGATCGTCCGCGCCTGGTCCCGGCGCCGCTCCGGTGGCGACATCACCTGGCTCGAGGCGTACGTCCGGCGTGCCGTCCTCAACGGGTGGGTCGACGACGTCCGGCGTGAGCGGGCGTGGCGGGACCGCGCCCACCTCCTGGTCGACGACCCCGCGACCCCGTCGCCGGAGGGCACCACCGTCGACCGGGCTCGGGTCGCCCGGGCCCTCGACCGGCTGTCCCCGCGCGAGCGGGCCTGCACGGTGCTCCGCCACTACGACGACCTCACGATCCCCGAGATCGCACGGCGGCTCGACCTCTCCGAGGGAGCCGTCAAGCGCTACCTGTCCGACGGTGCGCGCCGCCTGAGCCGGCTGCTCGGCGTCGCCGACGACCTCGACACCGAAGACCTCTCGACCACGAACGGAGGCCCGCGATGAGCGACGAGCTGCGCCGCGCCCTCGACGACCTCGTGCAGGACGTCGCCGCCGAGCAGGACTCCCGGGCGCGCTCCGGGGGCGGCCTGCCCGTCGGCGCGATGACCGCGCGAGCCCGCCGGAACCGCATCCGGCACACCGCGCTCGTGTCCGCCGTGACCGCGTGCGCGGTGCTCGGTGTCGCCGCCGGGGGGGTGGCTGTGGCGTCCTGGGACCGCCCCGAGTCCGCCCCGGCAGCGCCGCCCACCCGGACCTCGGCGCCGTCCCCGACGCCGACGTCGAGCCCGTCCCCGACCACGTCGTCCGTGGTGCTGCCCTCGGGCGACCCTGCGCTGCCGTTCGGGACCTGCGGGTCGTTGGTCGGCGCACCCACGGCAGCACCTGCCGGCGAGGGACTCGCGCTCGAGCTGGCAGCGACGCCCTCGGTGCTCGGCGGCGCACCGGTCGACGTACGGACGACGCTCGCCGCCACCTCGGGCGACGTGGGCGCAGTCGCCCCGCAGACGGGTCCGACCGTGCTGTTCTCGCGGGACGGCGTCGTGGTCGCCACGGCCCTCACCTACCCGGCCGGTACGACGGTCGACGCCGTGGCCTTCGTCTACGACGACCCGGACCACCCGTCGCGCTCGACCTTCGTCAGCCACGTGACCCCGACCGTGTGCGACGCGCCGGGCGCCTCGGTGGGCGAGCCGCTGCCCGCCGGGGACTACGCGGTGATCGCGGTCGCCGGGACGTGGACGACCGGGCGCGACGCGCTGCGCGGCGTAGCAGGGGACGGCGTCTGGACCGCGGCGGACATCGCTTCCTCCGTGCCGCTCGAGGAGCGCTCCGTGATGTCCGCCGCGGTGCCCGTCCGGGTCGAGGTGCAGGATGCCGACCCTGCGACGCTCCCGCAGGCACCGACGGGGCCGCCGAGCCTCGACGGCGTCGGCGTCGCGGACGATCTGAACCCCTACCCCGACAGCTGCGACACCGTCGTCACGCCGGACCCGGCCGGGGGCCTGCTCGCCGTGACCGGCCCACGGGGCACCGTCACCGCGGGGACGGAGGTCGAGGTCGCCACCACCTACGGCGGCTCCGGCAGGATCTCGCTCGGCCGAGGCAGCCTGCTCCGGCTGGTGCGCGACGGCGCGGTGGTCGCGGCCACCGCGGTCGGGTACGACCTGGAGGACGTCGACTTCGGCAGCACGGTCACGACGGCCGTGCCCACCGCGTCCTGGGGGACCTGCGCGGGCGGGACGACGACGGCGTACGGGGTCGCGCTCGAGCCCGGCACGTACACGGCCTACCCGGTGGTGCTGGCGAGCCCGTACGGGCTCGTCGGCCCCGACGGGACGGAGATCGTGCCGCGCGGGTCGGAGGTCACCACGCGCCAGCTCGTCGGGGAGCCGTTCACGCTCGTCGTGCCGTGAGGCGTGCTCGCAGGTCACCGCGCACCATGCTGGTCGGGGACTACCCGCTGCCCGACGTCCCGCTCGTCGGCGCCCTCGCGGGCGCCAAGATCACCGCCCTCCTCGCGGCCGACGCCGGACCCGATGACGCCGACCTCGGCGGGAGCAGCACGTCCTTCTTCCTGACGCTCCAGGGCTACGACGTCGAGGTGACCGAGCAGCCCGGGCCCGGTGGGAGGAACAGCCTGGTGTACCGCGTGACTCGCTGACGAGGACCGGACCCGCCGCGTCGGAGCCGGCGGAGCCGCTCCGCCGACCGGGTGAACGCGGCCCGCACCCCAACGTTGCGCAGCCCGTCCTCGTCTCACCTCACGACAGGATCACCCCGGCCGTGCCGGGCGGGACGACGAGGGGGGCCACGTGGCGTGGCAGGACCAGGTGACGGAGTTCGTCACGACACGGGGCCCGGCGCTGGTCGGGTACGCCCGGCTGCTGACCGGTGACCACGACAGCGCGCAGGACCTGGTGCAGGACGCTCTCGCCAAGGCGTGGTCCCGCTGGCGGGCGGGCGCCGACATCGAGTCGCTGGAGGCGTACGTCCGGAAGGCCGTGCTGACGACCTACCTGGACCAGTACCGGCGCCGGCGGCTCTGGCAGGGGCGGGCCCACCTGCTCGTCATGCCCGAGGCCGAGGCGGCCACCGCTGCGGCGACGGAGACCGCGACCGACCTGGAGTCCGCGCTGCGGCACCTCGGGCCGCGCGAGCGGGCGTGCGTGGTTCTGCGGTTCTACGAGGACCTGACCGTCGCGGGTATCGCGGACCGGCTCGGGATCTCGGACGGTGCGGTGAAGCGCTACCTGTCGGACAGGACCAAGCGCCTCGGCGCGCTCATGGGGGAGGTGCGCCCGGTCGCGGAGACGGTCGAGGTGCAGACGGCGACGGAGGACCGGCGATGAACGAGCACGACCTGCACGGTGCTTTCGGCGACCTCGCCCGGCGCGGGGCCGACGACCAGGCGGCGCGGATGCGCGAGGGCGCGGGGCTGTCCGCGGGCGAGATCACCCACCGGGCCGCCCGCGCCCGGCAGCGGCGCGCCGGCGCGAGCGCCGTGACCGGCGTCGTGGTCGTCGCCGGCCTGGTCTTCGGTGGCTCGGCGCTCACCCACCGACCGGACCCGCAGCCCGCGGACACGCCCAGCCCGACGGTCACCCGGCCGGCACCGGAGCCGAGCCTGACGAACGACCCGGTCCCCACCGCGTCGCCGACGTCGACCGGGTCGGGCCCCGACGTGGGCGACGCAGGGGCCGACGTCATGCCTGTCGGCCTGCTGCGTGCCTACGCCGGCGCCCCGCGGCTCGCGTGGACGGTGCCGGGCGCGGACCTCCGGCCGCCGGGCGGCGAGGGCGGTGGCACCGCGCTCGGCGACGCCACCGCGAGCACGCACTCCCTCAGCCCGTTCCGCGCCGTCGCAGCCGGCAGCGGCTGGCTGGTCGCGGCCGGAGCCCCCGCGGACGAGCGCCTCGTGACGGTCGACCCGGGGACCGGCGACATCAGGTGGGCGGTCGACGGCGGCGCCGACGGCGTGCTCTCCTGCGGCGGCGCCTTTGACGGGCTCCTGGTGTGCCTGGCACGGGTGGGCACGTCCACGGACACGGAGGTCCAGCTGCGGGACCCCGGCACGGGGGCTGTCGTCCGGACGGCCGGGCCCGGGGGTCACGGGCTCGCGGTCGTCGGCGACACCGCACTCGTCTTCGGCTCGGACGACGCCGACGTGCACCTCCGGACCATCGACCTCGCCACGGGCGCGACCCGGCACGAGACCACGGTGGCCGGGCTCGTCCAGCTCGACGCACCGGTCGGTGACGGGGTCGAGTCCTGGGAGAGCGCGGGGTCGCTCGTCCTCGTGCACGGCTACCAGTACAACCTCGCCGTCGACGTCATCGACCTCTCGGTGCGGGCCCGGTCGCTCACCGTGCCGACCGCCGTCCGCGCGGACGGCTGGGTCACCGGTCCCGGCGCGGACGAGACCCTCCGGGCCGTCGGGCCGCAGGGGCAGGAGGTGCCGCTGCCGGGCGCCTACGTCAGCACGCCCTCGGTGTGGGCTCCGACGGCCGGGTCGGTCGTGCCGCTGCTGGTCGGGAGCAGCCCGTACGACGGCGCGGCGGACCGTGTCACGGCCGTCGACCCCGGCTCGGGCGCGACCCTCTGGTCCGTGCAGGGCGCGTGGAGCGCGGACGGGGTGGTGGGGGACACCGCCCTGCTGCGCGGGGACGGCGTGCTGATCGCGGTCGACCTCCGTTCCGGCGCCGAGCGCTGGCGCTCCGCGACATCGGGTGAGCTGGTCGGGTTCGACGGCACCCGGGTCGTCGTGGGCGCGTACGACGGGGCGAACCGCGCGATCGCCCTCGACCTGGGCGACGGCGCCGAGTCGTGGTCGCTCCCCCTGGCCGACCAGCGCGTGGAGCAGGTCGACGGGACGCTGGTGCTCGTCGACGCCGACGGGTCGCTCAGCGCCCTGCTGCCGTAGCCGAGCAGGGGCGGCGCTGACCGGCCGGACGCAGGGGGTCCTGCCGGTCGGCGCCGTCAGCCCGGCGCCGCCACCACGGGCAGGGGGTCCGCCTTCCGGGCCAGCATCCGCCGCTGGGCCTCCTGCACCAGCGCGTCGCCGTCCGCGGCGCCCCGCTCCGAGGCCACCCAGGCCAGCCGGACCGGCGGTTCGTCCAGCGCCCGTGGCAGCAGCGCGCGGCCCACGCGCTCGACGACCCGCGCGACCTGCTCCTCCGCCTCCGCTTCGGGCACCCCCGGCAGCAGCACCACGGCCATCAGCTCGTCGCTGCCGGTGCGGCCGACCAGCGCCCCGGCAGGGACCCCGTCGGCGAACCGGGCAGCCAGCAGCCGGAGCAGCGCGTCGCCTGCCGCACCGCCGAACCGCGCGTTCACGCCGGCGAACCCCTCGATGTCGGCCTGCACCAGCAGCAGGCGGCGACCGCTCCCGGGCAGCAGGCGTGCCCACTCGCGCAACGTGTGCAGCACCAGCTCGCGCCCCGGCAGCCGGGTGAGCGGGTCGTGCAGCGACCGCTCCGACAGCGCGGCCACCAGCGCGCGCACCAGGTCCGACGTCGCCACCGCTCCCCAGGTGCCCGACCGGACGAGCACGTCGTCGTAGCGCGTCTCCCCGGACCGCTCCATCGCGCGGGTCGCCGACTCGACGATGGCGGTGCGCTCGTCGACCACGAGCGGGGACCAGTCCGCGACCTCCCCGACGGGCCGCCGCGCGAGCACCGCGCGGCCGTACCCGAGCCGCCCGGTCTGCGCGTCGGTGAACCGGCTGCGGGACACCATGCCGATGCTGCCGTCCCGCTCGTCGACCACCGCCAGGCACGGCAGGTGCGGCGATCGGAACAGGACCTCGACCTCGCTCATCGGCAGGTCACGGTCCACCACCGCGACGGGCACGGCGATCTCGCCCACGGAGCGGTGCACCCCGCCGACGGCGCGGGAGGTGCGGACGAGGAGGTCGACGTCGTTCGGCACGACCGCATGGTGCCGCCCGCCGGGCGGCGACCCCCGCCCCGCGACCCCGAGGCGCCGAGAGTTCCTCCGCTGTTCACCGGGCGGCCCCTGCGCCTGCGCCGATCGGGTGACCGGTACAACCTCGGGTGCCGGCCGGTCGTCCACCTGACGAGAGGATCGCGACGAGCGGGAGGACGAGCGTGCAGCACGGAGACGAGGCGGTCGCGGCACTCGCCCGCGAGCGGGGACGTGCCCTGGTGGGCTACGCGTACCTGCTCACGGGCAGTCTGCGGGACGCGGAGGACCTGGTCCAGGACGCCCTGGTCAAGGCGATGGTGCGGGCGCGTTCGGGCGTCGACCTCGACACCGCGGAGGCCTACGTGCGCCGCGCGATCCTCACCACGTTCGTCGACGGGCACCGCCGGCTGCGCCGGTGGCGGGACGCGGTCCCCCGGCTGGGGCACGAGAGCACGCTCCCCGTCCCGGACGGCGCGGACCGCGTCACCGCGCAGGTCGACGTGCGGTCCGCTCTCGCGGCCCTGCCGCCGCGAGAGCGCGCCTGCGTCGTGCTGCGCTACTTCGACGACCTCCCGCTCGCCGAGATCGCCGACGCCCTCGGTGTGAGCGTCGGCGCGGTGAAGCGCTACCTGTCCACCGGGACGCACCGCCTGGAAGGACTGCTGGGACCGGTGCACGGACGCGCGGTGCGCGACGCGGAGAGGAGCTCGCTGTGACGTTCGACCTGAGCCGGGCGCTGGACGAGATCGCGGACGACGCCGGTGCCCACGGGCGGCCCGCCGACCCGGGTCGGGTGGTCGCCCTCCGCCGGCGCCGGCGAGTCGTGCGGCGTGGCGTCGGTGCGGTCGGGGCCCTCGCCGTCACCGGCGTGCTCGTCCTGACGGGCGCGACACTCGCGGACTGGCGCGCGCCCGACCCCTTGCCCGCGGCGCCGGAACCGACCACGTCCGCACCGGAGCCGGCCCCGGAACCGGACCCGGGCGAGACGCCGGACCCGGGCGTGCCGAGCACGTCGAACCCGCCGGTGACGCCGGGCGTGCAGGCCACCGAGCGGCCGGCAGCGGACTCCGCCCCGTTGGCCGATCCGGGCGTCAGCAGGTGGGACGGGGAGTCGAGCCTGGTGTCCGACGCCCCGACCTCGGGCGACGGCCTGGAGGACGGCGACTTCTTCGGCAGCGTCCTCGCGGTCGACCCCGTCGCGCGCACGATCACCGTCGACCTCGGGATCTTCTACGGGGGCGACGCCGCGACGACCTGGGCGCAGGAGCACGAACCGGAGCTGCTCGAGAACGACGGCCCGCACAGCGGATACGTGATCGTCGACGACGTCCCCCGATCGCGGACGCTCGCGCTCGCACCCGACGCGGTCGTCACCGGCTACTGCCAGCTCCCCGAGGCGGTGGTGCAGCAGCCGCGGGACCTCGGCGGGCTCACCGGCCCGGAGCCGGCGGGGTGCGCCGACGCCTCACGCGTGGACGGCTCCGTCGGGGGCAGGGCCCGGTTCTGGGTCGACGTCCGGGGCGGCCAGGTCGCCCAGCTGGCGGGGCAGTTCCTTCCCTGACCCACGACGGCGGTCCGGCGGGCGCAGGGGGCCCGCCGGACCGTGCGCCGTCGTCTCCCTCGTCCACCACCGCCAGGCACCGCAGGTGCGGCGACCGGAGCAGGAGGCTCGCCGACCCGATGGTGAGAGCGGTCAGGGGCAGGACCGCGATGGTCGCAGCCCCGGTCTTGCGCAGGGACAAGACCACAAGAGCAACGCTGGAGCCACCGTGACCTCGGGCGACATCGTGAGCAACCCCTCGGTTGGCGCCACGGCGACCTCGGGACCCGTGAACTCCGTCGGCTGATGGATCTAGCCGTGGGCCGGTCGTCGGCCCCGCACGCTGGGATCCTCGGCTGGTTGCGCCGACGAGCGGGAGGGCTCGCGACGGCCGGAGAAGCCCGCCTGACAGGGACGACGTAACGACCGCCCACGCCGGACGGGCGGACGCCGTCGTCGCAGCCACGGGACCCGGACGTCGGTGCGTGCCGACCCCGGTGAGGTCAGTCCTCGCGGTCGGCGGCGAGCGCCTCCTCCACCGTCTCCCGGATGGTGAACACCTGGGTGAGCGCGGTGATGCGGAAGACCTTGAGCAGCCGCTCGGAGTCGATGACGAGCTGGAGGCGCCCGTCGAGCCCCCGGACGCGCTTGAGCACGCCGACGAGCAGCCCGAGTCCCGTGGAGTCCATGAACCGCACCTCGGTGAGGTTCACGACCAGGTCCACGTGCCCGGAGTCGACCAGGCCGGTGAGCTTCTCGCGCAGCGCGGGCGCGGTGTACACGTCGATCTCGCCGGTCACGTCGACGACGGTCCTGCCCTCGACGGTCCTGCTGGCCACGCTGACGTCCACCGGAGCTCCCCTCTGCCTTCCGGGAGCATTCAAACAGACCGCACGCCCGTGGCCCATGCGTTGCGTGCTCACGCGTGTCCGGCAGACCCCTCGAACCGGGTGAACGTCACCGCGTCGCCGGGCCGCAGCTGCGCCGCGAGGTCGCGGGACCGGGGCTCGACGACGGCGACCACCGGGTAGCCGCCGGTCACCGGGTGGTCCGCGCCGAACACGACCGGCCGACCGTCCGGCGGCACCTGCACCGCGCCGGGGACCAGGGGCTCGGAGGGCAGCTCGCCGCGGTCGACCCGCTCGACCGGCGGACCGTCGAGGCGCAGCGCCACGCGGTCGCTGGCCGGCGCGACGGCGTAGCGCCCGGCGAGCAGCCGCTCGAACGCGCCCGGGGTGAACCAGTCGGCGCGCGGCCCCGGGGTCACGCGGAGCACGGCCGTGGTCGGCCAGTCGCGGGGCGGGTCCGCCCAGGGCTGCGCAGCCTCGACGACCTGCGACCCGACCGGCAGCACGTCACCGGCGCCCAGCGGCTCGGGGCCGAGGCCCGCGAGCCGGTCGGCGGAGCGCGAGCCGAGGACGCGCGGCACGTCGACGCCGCCGCGGACCGCGAGGTACAGCCGGAGGCCCCGCGTCGCCGTGCCGGTGCGGAGCACGCCACCGGGCTGGACGCGCGTGGCGGCGTGCGGGGCGACCGGGACGCCGTCGACGTCCGCGGGCACCTCGGCCCCGGCGAGCGCGACGACGCCGCCCGCCGGGAACCGGAGGGACAGGCCGCCGAGCAGCACCTCCAGGCCGGCGGCGTCGGGGTCGTTGCCGACGAGGCGGTTCGCGAGGCGGAGCGCCCCGGCGTCGGCGGCACCGGACCGGCCGACGCCGAGGGCCGCCAGGCCGGGGCGGCCGCGGTCCTGGACGAGGGCGAGCGGACCGGGGGCGAGGACCTCGACGGCGGCGCGGGCGGAAGCGGAGGCGGTCGCCGAGGCGGCGGTGGGGGCGGCGGCGCGGCCGAGGTCGGGAGCGGCGCGACCCGCCGGAGGGGTCGGAGCGCCCCGAGCGGCGCCCGCCGCGGGGTCGTCGGCCGGCCGGTCGGCGGGGGCGTCGGCGGGCACGAACCGCACCCGCGTGCCGGGGCGGAGCAGCGCGGGCGGGTCCCGGTCGACGTCGAACAGCGGCACGTCGCACGTGCCGAGCAGCATCCAGCCGCCCGGGGTCGCCGCCGGGTAGACGGCGGCGAACTCGCCGGCGATCGCGACCACGCCCGCGGGGACCCGCTCGCGCGGGGTCGACCGCCGGGGGACGTACAGGGCGGGGTCCAGACCGGTCAGGTAGGCGAACCCCGGCATGAAGCCGCCGAACGCCACGGTGTACTCCGCCGAGGCGTGACGGTGCACGACCTCGTCCTCGCTCAGGCCGGTGGTGCGGGCGACCTCGGCCAGGTCGGCGCCGTCGTACCGCACGGGCAGGACGACGGCGGCGGGCAGGGGCGCAGCGTCCGGGTCGTCCGTGGGCCGATCGGCGCGGTCCGTGCGGTCGGGGTCGTCGGTGGGCGGGTCGGTGTCGCGGTGAGTGCCGGTCGCGACGCCAGCCGCCTCCTGGAGGCTGTCCAGGGCGGCGCGCGCGTCGGCCGGCGTCGCGAACCGCACGAGCACCGTGCGGGCAGCCGGGACCACGTCCACCGCGCCGCGGAGCGGGCTCGACCGCAGGGCGTCGTCCAGCGCGCGGACTGCGACGAGGTCGGGCAGGTCGGCCAGCAGGGCGTCGACGCCGTAGGGCACGACACGGCTGGCCGTCGCGGGCACGGCCCCGGCGTCCAGAGCGAGGGACCTGGGCTGCGCGCCGCCGTCGGGGCCCGTGGGGTCCGTGGCGTGCGTCGTGGCGTACGCCAGGTCCGTCGAGTTCGCAGGATCCGACGAGTTCATCGGGTTCGTCGAGTTCGCAGAGTCCGCCGAGCTCACTAGATCCGCCGAGCTCACTAGATCCGCCGAGTTCGCAGGGTCCGCCGGGTCCGTCGTCACGACGGCGCTCCGCTCACGCCGCGGCGGGGCGCAGCTCGACCCCCGCGGCCTCGAGCGCCGCGCGGACGGCGCGCGCCACGGGCACCGCCCCGGGCGTGTCCGAGTGCACGCACAGCGACGCCGCGTCGAGGCGCACGAGCGTGCCGTCCACGGCGACCACCGTGCCCTCGGTGGCCATCCGCACGGCGCGCCCGGCGGCCTCGTCCGGGTCGGTCACCAGCGCCCCCGCGCTGCCGCGCGGCACCAGCGTGCCGTCCGCGAGGTAGCCGCGGTCGACGAACGCCTCGGTCACCGTCCGCAGCCCGGCGTCGCGCGCGTGCCGGAGCACGGCGGAGCCGGGCAGACCGACGACCGCGAGGGTCGGGTCGACCGCGGCGACGCCCGCGACGACAGCGGCGGCCTGCTCCTCGTCGCGCACGACGCGGTTGTAGAGGGCGCCGTGCGGCTTGACGTAGCCGACGCGCGCGCCGACGGTCCGGGCGACGGCCTGCAACGCGCCGACCTGGTAGGCGACCTCGGCGGCGAGCTCACCCGGCGGCACGTCCAGCCGGCGGCGCCCGAACCCGACGAGGTCCCGGTACGAGACGTGCGCGCCGACCGCCACGCCGCGGGCCAGTGCCGTCGCGCACCGGGCCGCCATGATCGACGGGTCGCCGGCATGGAACCCGCAGGCGACGTTCGCGCTGCTGACCACGGACAGCAGGGCGTCGTCCGCGCCGGGCTCCCCCAGGCTCCACGGGCCGTAGCCCTCGCCGAGGTCGCAGTTCAGGTCGATGTGCGTGGCCACGTGCCCATCCTGCCCCGCCCGCCACGAGCGCCGGGAGCCGCGGCGGAGGCACCGGTACGCCGCAGCGCCGTCGAGGGGCGAGGATGGTCCCGTGGTGGGGACCGGTGAGCTGCTCGACGTGCTGCTCGCCGCGGGCCGCCGCGCCGACCGGCTGACGCACGTCCGGCACCTGCCCGCCCGCGAGGGCACCCCGGTGGACTGGCCCGCCTGGGCGGACGCGGACCTGGTCGCGGGTTACCGGGCGCTCGGCGTGGAGCGTCCGTGGCGGCACCAGGCGCTCGCGGCGGACGCGGCGTGGTCCGGGCGGCACACCGTGCTGTCGACGTCCACCGGGTCCGGCAAGTCGCTGGCGTTCTGGCTCCCGTCGCTGTCGGCGGTCCGCGCGCAGGCCGCGGCGCGGGCGCTCGACCCGGGGCGGATCGAGACGGTCGCCCGCCGCGGGTCGGTGCTGTACCTCTGCCCGACCAAGGCGCTCGCGGCGGACCAGCGGCACGCGCTGGACCGGGTGCTGCACGCCGCCCGCCTCCGGGACGTCCGGGTGGCCACCTGCGACGGCGACACCGCGCAGGAGGAGCGGCGCTGGGTGCAGGAGCACGCCGACGTCGTGCTCACGAACCCGGACTTCCTGCACTTCGCCCTGCTGCCGCAGCACCGGCGCTGGGCCCGGCTGCTGGGGTCGCTGCGGTACGTCGTGCTGGACGAGTGCCACGCCTTCCGCGGGGTGTTCGGCGCGCACGTCGCGGCCGTCCTGCGGCGGCTGCGCCGCGTCGCGGGGACCTACGGCGCCGACCCGGTCTTCCTGCTCGCCTCCGCGACCACGGCGGAGCCCGCGGTGAGCGCGGCGCGGCTGATCGGAGTCCCCGCCGAGGACGTCGTGTCCGTCGCGGACGACGCCTCCCCCGCCGGTCGGAAGACGGTCGCGCTCTGGCAGCCGCCCGAGGTCGCGCCCGCCGAGGGCCCGTGGAGCGGGCTGCTGCCCGAGGACGACCCGTGGGCGCTCCCCCTGGACGAGCCCCCGGTCGACGTGGACCGCGCGGGGACCGACGTGACGGCCGGCACCGAGGTGGACGCCAGGGCGCGGGCCGGGACCGACAGCACAGCCGTCGGCGCCGACGGCGACGTGGCGGCCGGGGCCGACGGCGACGTGGCGGCCGGGGCCGACGGCGACGGGGCGGCCGGGGCCGACCCCACCGCCCGCACCGCCGCTCCCGCGCCGGGCCCGGACGCCGGCACGGTCGGCCCGGCGCGGGAGGGCTCGGGCCCTCTGGGCACCGGCGAGGACCTCGTCGCCGACGACCCGGACCGCCCTCGCCGCTCGGCGACGGCCGAGGTGGCCGACCTGCTCGCCGACCTCACGGCCGCGGGCGCCCGGACGCTCGCGTTCACGCGGTCGCGGCGCGCCGCGGAGTCGGTCGCGACGGTGACCCGGGAGCACCTGCGGGAGGTGGACCCCGAGCTCGCGGTGGCCGTCGCCGCCTACCGCGGCGGGTACCTGCCCGAGGAGCGCCGCGAGCTGGAGGCGGCGATCCGCACCGGGCGGCTGCGCGCGCTCGCCACGACGAACGCGCTGGAGCTCGGCGTCGACATCTCGGGGCTCGACGCGGTCGTGATCGCGGGGTGGCCGGGCACGCGCGTGTCGCTCTGGCAGCAGGCGGGCCGGGCGGGGCGGGCGGGCGCCGACGGCCTGGTCGTGCTCGTCGCGCGCGAGGACCCGCTCGACACCTACCTGGTCCACCACCCCGAGGCGGCGCTCGACGCCCCCGTGGAGGCCACGGTCTTCGACCCCGGCAACCCCTACGTGCTCGCTCCGCACCTGTGCGCCGCCGCGGCGGAGACCCCGCTGCGCGCCGAGGAGCTCGACCTGTTCGGTCCGGGGACGCGGGAGCTGCTGGACGTCCTGGTCGCGCGGGGCGCGCTGCGTCGCCGGCCGTCCGGCTGGTACTGGACGCACGCCGAGCAGGCGGCGCGGCTCACGGACCTGCGCGGGACCGGGGGCGACCCGGTGCGCGTCGTCGAGTCCACCACCGGACGGCTGCTGGGCACGGTGGACTCGGCCGCAGCCGACTCCACCGTGCACGCGGGCGCGGTCTACGTGCACCAGGGCGCGACGTACGTCGTCGACGAGCTGCGGCTCGAGGACGGGGTCGCCCTGGTCGACCGGCGCGACGTCGACTACGGGACGTGGGCCCGCTGGGTGACGTCCACCGAGATCCGGTCCGTCACCGCGGAGCGCCGTTGGGGTCCGGTGACCTGGGGCTTCGGGGCGGTGGACGTCACGACCCAGGTGCTGAGCTTCCAGCGCAAGCGGATCCCGGACATGGAGGTGCTCGGCTCCGAGCTCCTCGACCTGCCGGCCCGCACCCTGCCGACGACCTCGGTCTGGTGGACGGCACCCGTCGAGGTGCTGGAGCGCGCCGGCATCACCGTCGAGACCGCTCCGGGAGCGCTGCACGCCGCGGAGCACGCGTCGATCGGGCTGCTGCCGCTGCTCGCCACCTGCGACCGCTGGGACCTCGGCGGGGTCTCCACCGCGCTGCACGCCGACACCGAGCAGGCGACCGTGTTCGTGCACGACGCCTACCCGGGTGGGGCGGGGTTCGCGGAGCGCGGGTACGGGCTCGGGGCGACGTGGCTGCGCGCCACCCGGCAGGCGATCGCGACCTGCCCGTGCCGCACCGGCTGCCCGGCGTGCGTGCAGTCGCCGAAGTGCGGCAACGGCAACAACCCGCTGGAGAAGGCGGCCGCCGTGCGGCTGCTCGACGCGGTCCTCGCGCACGCCCCGGCCTGAGCCGGGGCCGGAGCCGCGCACACCCGCACGCCGCCCGACCGCGCGGCGCCCGACCGCGCGGCGCCCGACCGCGCGGCGCGGACCGGCGAGCGCCTCGGCCGCCGCGTCGCCGACCACCGTCCGCACGGTCGTGCGGACGTGGACGTCGCCCTCCCCCACGGCGGTGCAGCCCGCGAGCGCGGCACCGTTGCGCGCTGCCACCTCCCGGGCGAGGCCGCACGGATCGGCGTGCCCGCGGAGCCGGCGCTCGGCCGCCGCGAGGGCGGCGAGGTCGGCCGCGGCCTGCGCTCGGCCTCGCGCGGCCTGCACGACGCCGAGGAGCCCGAGCGTCCCGGCGAGCAGCACCACCACCCCGACGAGCCCGATCACGAGCACCGAGGCGGACCCGCGCTCCCGCGTGCCGCCCCGACCCCGCAGCCCGACACGGCCGGGCGCGCGGCGGGGCGCCTCCCGGAGGGCGGTCACGGCTCGACCCACGCCGTGGCCGCACCCCGCACCGTGAGGCCGCCCACGAGCGGGAGCGCCGGGCCGACCGTCGCCTCCACGGTCACGGCGACCCACGCGTCGTCCCGGACGACCGCCGTGCGCGCACCGGCTCCGGCCACGCGCCGCGCCGCCGACGCGACCGCCGCGTCGTCCTCGCCGATGGCCGCGACCCGCGCGGCCACCCGGGCGGCGTCCGCGCACCGGAGCTGCGCGGACGCGCACGCCGCGAGCGCCACCACCACCCCCAGGAGCAGGGCGACGGCCGGGAGCAGGACCGCGAACTCGGCGGTCACCGAGCCGCGCTCCCGCTCCGACCGCAGGGCACCGGTCACACCGACAGCGCGTCGCGGACCAGGTTCGTCAGGGTCTCCCGGATCTCCGCGCTGCGCAGGATCACCACCAGGAGCCCAGCGAACCCGACCGCGGCGATCATCACGACGGCGTACTCCGCGGTCGCCAGACCCGCGTCCCGGGTCGTCCCCGCGAACCGCGCCCTCGCACGCCGCAGCCCCGCCGGCACCCGCCCCGCCACGCCCGCCACGCGACCGCGCGCATGCGCCCACGCCGCCCGCGCACTGCTCACCTGCTGCATCTCGGACCTCCCGTCCTCGCTGCCGGTCGCCCGTCGACCGGCACGACCGACCCTGGCGAGACCCGCAGGCCCCGCGTCGGGCCGCGAGGCACCAGCTGGGGACCGCGCACCCGGACCGCGGCTGTGGAGAACTCGGCGCCCGCTCGCCGTCCCGCCCGTCCGCTCACCGTCCCGCCCGCCCGCTCACCGCCGCGCCCGGACGTCGTCGGCGGAGAGGCCCCCGCGCGACCGGCTCACAGCAGGCCGCGGCCCAGCGACGCGAGGACGGGCACGAGACCGACCAGCACGAACGCCGGCAGGAAGCACAGCCCGAGGGGGACGACCAGCCGGACACCGAGGCGCCCCGCCGCCTCGCGGGCAGCACGCTCGCGCGTGCGCCGGAGCCCGGCCGCGGACGCCCGCAGCGCCGGGCCGGCGGGTGCCCCGGTCCGCCACGCGGCCTCGAGACCGTCGAGGACGGCGGCCACGTCCGCCGCGTGCGCCCACGCGGCGACCCACGGCTCCCCCAGCAGCAGCGCGTCGCCGGCCCGGACGAGGTCCCGGCCGGGCCGGCCGCCGAGGGCCGCTCCGACGGCGGCGAGCGCCCCGGGGACGCTCGCCCCGGCGCTCACGGCCACCGCGAGGAGGTCGACCACCGTCACCAAATCGACGTCCCCGGCGTCCGCGTCCGCGAGGTCGGGGTGCCGTCGGGGACCGGGGCCGCTGCGCCGGGCCCGAGGACGCGGCAGCAGGTGCGCGGCGGCCGCCGTGAGCAGCACCAGCAGCGCCTCAGGCACCGCGCCCGTCCACGACGACCCGCACCCGCGCGCCCACCCCGGCCGCCGACCCCGGTCCGGCTGCGCGCGCGTCGGCCACCATGCGCCCCGTCCACCGGCGGCCGAGCAGCGTCAGCACCACCCCGCCGACGCCGGCCGCCGTGCCCGCCCCACCGCCGAGGAGCGTGCCGAGCGGGTCGGCGCCGAGCAGGGTGCCGAGGGCGACCCCGAGCGCGGGCAGCCAGGTCAGGAGCGCCGTGGTCTGACGCGGCCCGGCGAGGGCGGCGCGCACGGCGGTCTCGGCGTCGGCGTCCGCCGCGAGCGCGCGGGCGCACTCGTCGAGGACGCCCGCGGTCGGTGCGCCGAGCTCGGCCGCGAGCCTGCCGGCGGCGAGCACGCCGGACACCCGCCGACGCACCACCGCGGTCTCGGGTCCGGCACGCCGGCGCCCGGGGCGCCCGGGCGCGATCGCCGCCAGGACGTCGGCGGCCGCGGGGACCCCGTCGGCGCCCACGGGGACGCCCAGCACGAGCCGCCACGCGTCCGCCGGCGACCGGCCCGCGCGGACCTCGGCCGCGACGCCCGTCACGACGGCACCCAGGAGCGCCGCCGGGTCCGGGCCGGCGCGCCGTCGGCCGCGCAACCACGGTGGCGGGTCGTGCCGCCTCGACGCGGTCCCCGTCGGCCCGAGCCGCTCCGCGCGCCGCCGGGCCGACGCACCCGGCCCTCCGCCGAGGAGCACGACCCCGGCGGTCAGGACCACCACGAGCACGCCGCCGGCCGTTCCTCTCACCCCGGGGCCCTGACCACCGGGGGCCCGCCCACCGCGGTCCCGTCCACCGGGACCGCGCCCGCGGCAGCCGCGTCCACCCGGTCCTCGCCCACCCGAGCCGCGTTCACCCGGTCCTCGCCCACTCGAGCCGCGTCCGCCCGGTCCTCGCCCACTCGAGCCGCGTTCACCGGGGCCCGTCCACCGCGACCGGGCTCCCCGTGGGCAGCACCCGCGCCAGGCGCCCGGCGAGCCCCGCCCACCCCGGCCCCGCGACGACCTCCCCGTCGGGCCCGGCCGCGAGCGCGGTGCGGACCACCAGCGTCCCGCTCCCGGGGTCGCGCCCGATGGTGGCGATCTCGGCGAGCCGGCGCCGGCCCCGGTCCCGGCGCAGGTGCAGGACGGCGTGGACCGCGCTCGCCGCCTGGGCTGCGAGCGCTTCTCGCGACAGCCCCGCGAGCGCGCCGAGCGCCTCCAGCCGGGCCGGGACGTCCGCCGCCGCGTTCGCGTGCACGGTGGTGCAGCCGCCGTCGTGGCCGGTGTTGAGGGCGCTGAGCACGTCGCGGACCTCGGCCCCGCGGCACTCGCCCAGCACCACCCGGTCGGGTCGCATCCGGAGCGACTCGCGCACCAGGTCGCCGAGGTCGACGCCTCCGGAGCCCTCGACGTTCGGCCGCCGCGCGAGCAGCCGGACGACGTGCGGGTGCCGGGGCGCGAGCTCGCCCGCCTCCTCCACCAGGACGATCCGCTCCCCCGGGTCGGCGAGCGACAGCAGCGTGGAGAGCAGGGTGGTCTTGCCGGTGCCCGTCGCACCGGAGACGAGCAGGTTCGACCGGCTCGCGACCAGCGCGCGGAGCACGCCGCGGGCGCCGGCCGGCACCGTGCCGTCCCGGACCAGGTCGTCGAGGGTGAAGGCGCGGTGCCGGAGCACCCGCAGCGACAGCAGCGCGCACCCGTCGGCCACGGGCGGCAGCACGGCGTGCAGGCGGGTGCCGTCGGGCAGGCGGGCGTCGGCGGCGGGCCGCGCGTCGTCGAGTCGTTGCCCGGCCGCCGCCGCCAGCCGCACCGCGAGCGCCCGGACCCGCGCGGCGTCCCCGAGGTCGACGGCGGCCCGCTGCAGCCGCCCGTCCCGCTCGACCCAGACGTCGCGGGGACCGTTCACGAGCACGTCGGTCACCGCCGGGTCGTCGAGCAGCGCCTGCAGCGGCCCGGCTCCCACGATCTCGGCGCGGACGACCGCGTCCAACTCCGTGAGCGCGGCGCTGCCGAGCACCCGCCCGCTCTGCCGCAGCGCCGCGGACACCCGGGCGCCGGTCACCGGTCCGCCCTCCGCGGCGAGCCGCTGCCGGACGCTCGCGACGAGGCCCCCGACCCCGTGCCCGTCGTCGCCGAGGTCGCGTCCTCCCGCGCCGCCCGTCACGTGAGCCGCCGCGCGAGCCGCTGGACCGCCCGGGCCGCCGCGGACGGCAGCGCCGGGCCGACCCCGCTGTCGACCGCGGCACCCAGCCCGCGCGCCCAGGGCAGGGAGGCCACCACCGGCAGCCCGACGGCGGCCGCGACCTCCTCGACCCCGAGGCCGCCCGGCGCGGGCGCCCGCGCGACCACGCCCACGCGCCGACCCGCGCCGACGAGCCCGTCCCGCAGCAGCCGCGCGCCGGCGACCGCGGGGACGTCGCGCGGCACCACCACGAGCACGGTCCGGCAGGCGGCGAGCAGCGTCGCCCCTCGCAGCGCCGGGCCCTCATCCGCGCCCACTGCCGCCGCCGCGCCCGCCAGCCTCCGGGCGTCAGCCGGTCCACCCGTCCCCGCCGGCCCGTCCCCCACCGCTCGCGCGTCCCCCGCGACCGGCGCGTCCACCGCCACCGACCCGCCGGCCTCCACCGCGGCGCCGAGCACCGCCGCCCGGTCCACGTCGAGCACCACGGACCCGTGCGCGGCGGCGAGCGCCCGGACCACGTCGCCCAGCACCCCCGGCGGCGGCGGACCGGGACGGGCGTCGTCGGTCGGCAGCACCCCGCACCGGCCCCAGCGCATGAGGTTGCCGGCGAGCAGCGCCGGGTCGACCGCGCCGCGAGCGCCGTCCAGGTCCGGCCAGCGCAGCCCTGGGTGCGCCTCGAGCCCGAGCACGGTGTCGACCGACGGCCCTGGCCCCGTGTCGACCAGCACCGCCGTGCCGCGCCGTGCGAGCTCGGCCGCGAGCGCCGCCGCCGTCACCGTGGCTCCGGCACCGCCGCGCGCGCCGACCACGCCCACCACCCCGGCCCCGGCCGCCGGCCGCCCGCTCCCCGCCATCGCACCTCCCGGCGGTCACCGGCCCGGCCGACCCGGACCGCCGCTCCCGCGTCACCCGAGGCTGCCGTCCGCGCGCCCCCGTCCGGGGTCCGCCGAGCCTGCTCCTGGGGACGACGCACGCGCGGTGCCCCTGTGGTCGTCCCGGTGGGGCTCGATACCCTCGGTCCAGGAGGCACCCGTCCCCATGACCCACCGCCCCACCTCGCCCGCGCCCCCCGTCGGCGGAGCGCCGCCCACGCGCGCCGCCGCGTTCTTCGACCTCGACAAGACGGTCATCGCGACGTCGGCGGCGAGCGCGTTCGCGCGCCCGTTCCTGTCCGGCGGCCTGCTCACCCGGCGGGCGGCGCTCCGCTCGGCGGCGGCCCAGCTGGCGTTCCTGCTCGGCAGCGCCACCGAGGGCAGGACCGAGCGCGTGCGGGCCCAGCTGTCCGCCATGGTCGCGGGCTGGGACGTCGAGCGGGTGTCGTCGATCGTGGCCGCCAGCCTGCAGGACGCGATCGGCCCCGTGGTCTACGCCGAGGCGCTGGACCTGGTGGCCGAGCACCACGCGGCCGGCCACGACGTCGTGGTCGTGTCGGCGTCGAGCGCGGAGCTGGTGGAGCCGATCGCGGAGCTGATCGGGGCGGACGAGGTGATCGCCAGCCGGATGGGCGTCGCCGACGGGCGGTACACCGGCGAGATCGCCTTCTACGCCTACGGCCCGGCGAAGGCCCACGCGATGCGGGAGCTCGCGGAGCGCCGCGGGTACGACCTCGCCGCGTCGTCGGCGTACACCGACTCCGCCACGGACGCGCCGATGCTGCGCGTGGTCGGCCACGGGTACGTCGTGAACCCGGACCGCGTGCTGCGGCGGCTGGCGCGCCGGGAGGGGTGGACGCCGCTGGTGTTCCGCCGGCACGTCGCGGTCGGGGCGGGTCGACGGCGCGCCGCGCTGCGGCAGCTCACCGGCCCGGCTGCCCGGCGCGGGGTCCTGGTGGCGGGCGTCGCCGCCCTGGTCGCCGCCGCGGGGCTCACCACGTGGGCCGTCTGGACCGCGCGCGCCGCCCGGGACCGGCGACGCCGCGCGTGAGCCCCCGCACCGTCCGGCATCCGGGCAGCTGTCCCGCCATCCGGGCGGCGGCTCAGACCTACCTGGGAGTTCGCCATGAGCCCTTCCCAGACGGCCCTCGAGCGGCTGTGATGGGCAGCACAACAGAACGGCCCGAGGGAACCCACGCGCGATCCGTCCACGCATAGGACGCGTCGAACGGGCTCGACCCCGTCTCGACTGACCCAGTGCACGCCTGATAACCCCCGCGGTCGTCCGTTCGGCAACGGCGTCCTCCCCGGGCGCCGTTGTTCGTTCCCGGGCGAGCGTCGCCGGCCCACGACCGGGTCCCGGTCAGCCCAGCCGGCCCGCGAGCACCGCGTCGGCCACCCGCCGTCCCTCGGCCGCGCCCGCGACCACCGCGTCCGCGCACGCCCCGATCCACGCGGCCACGCCCTCCGGCGTCCCCGTCGCGAACCGCGCCGCGGTGGCGAGGTAGGGCACCGGCGCCGCCGCCCACCCCGCCTCCGGCACGACCGCGCCGGTCGGGTCGAGCCCGCGCGCGCAGACCAGCAGCCGCGCCGCCGCCCGCGCGACCGTGCCGTTGGCCGCCGCGAACGGCCGCACCGCCAGGAGCTCCCCGTGCACCACCGCGGCGACGACGAGCGCGGGCGCCCGGGTGGTGCCGACGGTGCGGGTGAGCAGCGCGAGCCGCTCGGCGGCCGCGGGGCCGTCGGGGGCCGCACCCAGCCCCGTCAGGTCACGGGGTGCGGCGTCCCCGGCGCGCACGCGGCCCAGGTCCGCCTCGGGCAGCCACCCGGCTCCGGCCGCGGCGTGCAGGCGCGCGAGCACCTGGCCCAGCGGGGGCAGCGCGTCGGCCGCGCGGGCGCCGAGGTCGGGCCGCCAGGTGGCCGCGAGCGCGGTCGCCCGCAGGGCGCCGACGGCCACGCGCAGGTCGGCCGAGTCACCGCCTGCCGCGGGGCCGGGATCGCCTCCCGACCCCACCCGGTCCACGCCCGTCGCCACCCCGCGCAGCACGTCCAGCGGCACCCGTGCCCCGTCCACCGCCGCCCCGGCGCGCGCCGCCCGCACGTCCGCCTCGGCCCTGACCTCGCGCCACCGCCGCCGGAACGCCTCGTGCCAGCGCAGCTCCTCGCAGGCGGTCCGCGCGCGGTCGACGGCCTCGCGCACGCCGGCCAGGTCGAGCAGCGGCGCGAGCGGGTCGTCGCCCGCGGGCGGGGGCGAGGACGGGACGACGGGCAGCACGCGGCCACCCTACGAGCGCGCACCCGGCGGGCGGCTCGCCGGGGCACCGACCTGGGCGCGCGGGCGTGTTCCGGGTCACACTGACCCCATGCCCTCGACGCCGAGCGTGTCCTCGTCCATCACCGCGCGCCTGCACGTGGAGGCCAGGCCGACGGCCGTCTCCGAGCTGACGTCCGCCATCGAGCAGACGGGCGGCATCGTGACCGCCCTCGACGTCACGGCGTCGGGGCACGAGCGCCTGACGGTCGACGTCACGTGCGCCACGAGCGGCGAGGAGCACGCCGCGCAGATCGTCGCGGCCCTGCGCGCGCTCCCCGGCGTGGACGTCGAGCGGGTCAGCGACCGGACCTTCCTCATGCACCTCGGCGGCAAGCTGTCGATCGAGTCCAAGGTGCCGCTGCGCAACCGCGACGACCTGTCGATGGCCTACACCCCCGGGGTCGCCCGGGTGTGCGAGGCGATCGCGGCCCGCCCGGACGACGCGCGGCGCCTCACGATCAAGCGGAACACCATCGCCGTGGTCACCGACGGCAGCGCGGTGCTCGGGCTCGGGGACATCGGGCCGCTGGCGTCGCTGCCGGTGATGGAGGGAAAGGCGGCGCTGTTCAAGCGGTTCGCCGGCATCGACGCCTTCCCGCTGGCGCTGGACACCCAGGACGTGGACGAGATCGTCGAGACGGTCGTGCGGGTCGCGCCGGTGTTCGCGGGGATCAACCTCGAGGACATCTCCGCTCCCCGGTGCTTCGAGGTCGAGCGCCGGCTCCGCGAGCGCCTGGACATCCCGGTGTTCCACGACGACCAGCACGGCACGGCGATCGTCGTGACGGCGGCGCTGACCAACGCGCTGAAGGTCGTCGGCAAGCAGATCGACCAGGTCCGGGTGGTGCTGTCCGGCGCGGGCGCGGCGGGCACCGCGGTGCTCAAGCTCCTGCTGTCGGCGGGCGTGCACGACGTCGTGGTCGCGGACATCGACGGCATCGTGCACACCGGCCGCGAGCTGGCGTCGCCCGAGCTGCGCTGGATCGCCGAGCGCACCAACCCGCGCGGCGTCACGGGCGAGCTGCGCGGCGCCCTGGCCGGGGCGGACGTGTTCATCGGGGTGAGCGCGCCGAACATCCTCACCGGCGAGGACGTCGCGACGATGGCCCGGGACGCGATCGTGTTCGCGATGGCCAACCCGCGCCCGGAGATCGACCCCGCCGAGGCGGCCCGGTACGCAGCGGTCGTCGGCACCGGGCGCAGCGACGTCGCGAACCAGATCAACAACGTGCTCGCGTTCCCGGGCGTGTTCCGGGGGCTGCTCGACGCGCGGTCGCACGTCATCACGGACGCGATGCTGCTCGCGGCAGCGCGGGCGCTCGCCTCGGTGGTGACCGACGACGAGCTGAACCCGGCGTACATCATCCCGAGCGTGTTCCACCCCGACGTCGCGTCCACGGTGGCCGCGGCGGTGGCGCAGGTGGCGGGCGCGATCGCCGGCCCCCGGGCCGACACGGGCTCGGTCGCGGTCGTGCCGGTGCCCGGGATCTGAGCCCGGCCGGCCCCCACCGCGGCCGGGGGTGCTCGCCCCCGCGCCCGTAGGATCGACCGGTGCAGTGCCACCACTTCGACGCCGCCCGGTGTCGCTCCTGCACCTGGATCGAGCAGCCCTACGCCGACCAGCTCGCCGCCAAGCAGGAGCGCTGCCGCGACCTGGTCGACCCGTTCGGGCCCCTCGACTGGCTGCCCCCGGTGGCGAGCGCCGAGTCCGGCTTCCGGAACAAGGCGAAGATGGCCGTCGGCGGCACGGTCGACGCCCCCACGCTCGGCATCCTCGACCCGGGCGGAGTCGGGGTCGACCTGCGCGACTGCGGCCTGTACCCCGCCTCGCTGCAGTCCGCGCTGCCCCTGCTGGCGGAGTTCGTGACCCGCGCCCGCCTGGTGCCGTACGACGTGCCGACGCGGCGGGGCGAGCTCAAGTACGTCCTCGTCACCGAGTCGCCCGACGGCGAGCTCATGGTGCGGTTCGTCCTGCGGTCGTCCGAGGCGCTCCCCCGGCTGCGGAAGCACCTGCCCTGGCTGCTGGCCGCGCTGCCCCGCGCCGTCGTGGTGTCGGCGAACCTGCTCCCCGAGCACAAGGCCGTCCTCGAGGGCGACACCGAGGTCGTGCTCACCGAGCGGGCGACCCTGCGGATGCGGGTGAACGACGTCGACCTGCACCTGCGGCCGCAGAGCTTCTTCCAGACGAACACCGACGTCGCGGCGGCCCTGTACCGGATCGGCCGGGAGTGGGTGGACGCCGCCGACCCGCGTTCCGTGTGGGACCTGTACTGCGGCGTCGGCGGCTTCGCGCTGCACGTCGCGCGGCCTGGGCGCACCGTCGTCGGCATCGAGACGTCGGCCGAGGCCGTGGCGAGCGCCGAGCAGAGCCGGGACGACCTCGGTCTCGCGGGCGTGCGGTTCGCCGCGGGCGACGCGACCGCGTTCGCGCTCGGCGCCGCGGCCCCGCCCGACCTGGTCGTGGTGAACCCGCCGCGGCGCGGGATCGGGCCGGCGCTCGCCGGGTGGCTCGAGGAGTCGGGCGTGCGGGACGTCGTCTACTCGTCGTGCAACGCCGCGTCGCTCGCGCGGGACCTCGCCGCCATGCCGTCGCTCCGGCCGCGCCGGGGCCGGCTGCTCGACATGTTCCCCCAGACCGGGCACTACGAGGTCGTCGTCGCGCTGTCCCGGGACTGACCCGCCCGCGGTCGTGCCTTTCGTCCCACGTCTGGGCTCCCGCGGCGCAGGACCCTGATCGCATGCTCAGCGTCGCCGAGGCCCTCGACTACCAGACGCAGGCGGCCCGGGCGAAGACCGACCTCGCCCGCCGCCCCGGCGTCTACCTCGTGAACACCATGCTCGCCGGCGCGTACATCGGGCTCGGCGTCGTGATCATGGCGACGGCGGGCGGGCCGCTGGCCGACGTCGGGTCGGGCTTCACACCGCTGGTGCAGGGCCTCGTGTTCGGGGTCGCGCTAACGATCGTCGTCGTCGCCGGTGGCGAGCTCGCCACCTCCGGGATGATGGTGTTCACGCAGGGCGCGATGCGCGGGGCGATCTCCTGGGCGCGCGCCGGAGCGACGCTGCTGGCCTGCCTGGTCGGCAACCTGCTGGGCGCGTTCGTGCTGGCGGTGATCCTGCACCTCTCCGGCGCGCTGGGACCCGACCGGCCGGCGGGCCGGATGATCGCGTCGATGATCGCCCACAAGGCCGAGGAGTCCGGCACCGAGCTGTTCTTCCGCGGGGTCATGTGCAACCTCATGGTCTGCCTGGCGATCTGGTGCGCCGGACGGCTGCAGAACGAGGTCGCCAAGATCGTCGTGATCTTCGCGTGCGTGATGGTGTTCATCACCTCGGGCTTCGAGCACGTGGTCGCGAACATGACGACGTTCTCGTTCGGCCTGGTCGGCGGGCTCGAGGGCGCGACCGTCGCGGAGTTCGCGCGGAACGTGCTGCTCGTCGGGCTCGGCAACCTGGTCGGCGGCGGGCTGCTGGTCGGCGCGGCGAACGCGGTCGCGGCGGCCCCGCCCCGGGTGCCGGCCGCCCCCGCCGACCCGGCGGCGGCGCCGGAGCCCGAGGCGCTGGCGGCCGCGACGCGCTGAGGTCGGGCCGGGTGGAGTAGGCACCGAGCTCGGACCGGACATCCCCCCGGGATTCGGACATCTCGGGCGCGCCGTGGGGCGGGCGGCGACCCGGCGCTCTACGGTCGGACGGAGCACCGACGTGACCAGCGCGGCCGCGTCGACACCGAACCCGCTGCGCGGGAGGCGCCCGACGCTCCTGCCCCGCGCACCGTGAGCCGGCGACAAGGGAGCAGACATGAGCAGCACCTCGGACCGCGAGCAGGACGACACGCCGTCGACCGCGCCCGACACCGCGGAGCAGCGCGCGTCGGAACCGGGCACCCCCGACGCCGCCGGCACGGACGCGGACGCCCCGCGTCCGGAGGGCGCTGCCGCGGCGTCGACCGCCTCCGGCACCGGCGACGCGACGCGCCCGGCGACCACGCCGACCGAGCGGGTGCCCGCCGTCCCGGCGGCCGAGGCCACCTCCGCCACGGGCACCGCCGCCACCTCCCGCGGCACCAGCGCGCACCGCGCGACCCGCCCCGCGCCCACCCCGCCCGCGCCCGCGCCCGACGAC